>JBQTKC010000313.1:0-5785 GCA_052386575.1 Beijerinckiaceae bacterium | reverse complement strand
CCCCTTTCCTGCTGACACAAACCTTTTGACGTCACCGACCCGGGCGAAGCAGTTGACAGATGAGCACTGTGGCGTAGCATTTCAGTGTTCGCTCCCGCCGTTGGCGCGGTGAAGCTTGTCGCTCCGGCACAGTGGCGCGGCGCAAGGAGAGGGAGGTAGCCATGTTTGCGCCGCCGGTCGCAAAGCCGCAGGCGAAGGCCGCCAAACCCCAACGCGCAACGGCCGCGGCAAAACGGCCAAGTCAAGCCGCGGGCGAGCAGGCGCAACTACCCCAGGGGAGCGTCGAAGACCCGGAGATGGAACGGCTTCTAGCGCGGCGGGCTGACGCGCGGGATCCGGGCAAAATCTCCAACGCGATTTTTAGGGCGCCGCTCACACCCGAGCAGCGCGCCTATTTCGAGCTCCGCACCGCAGGGCCGCGTCTCCCCATTCAGGCAAAACTCAAAGTCGGCGCCGGCAATGACCCGCTCGAACATGAGGCGGACCGGATCGCCGATCAGGTGATGCGGATGCCTGCTCCAGGCGCTGCGCCGACCTCCGCTCCGCAACAGGTCAGCCGCAAGTGCGCAGAATGCGAGGAGGAGGAAAAACTTCAAAGGAAAGAGGCCGGTTCGCAACCCGCCGCCGTTGACGCGCCGGCCAGCTTGCATGAGGTGCTGCGTTCGCCGGGCCAGCCGCTCGACGCGGCGACGTGCGCCTTCATGGAGCCGCGCTTCGGGCGGAATTTCAGTCAGATACAAACCACGACAGCACAAATAGCCACAACTGGATTGACGGCCGATTCGGCGAGCGGCCGCTTTGCGCAGGAGGCCGGCCAGCTGTCGCACCGGGTGATGCGTGCGCCGGCTTCGGATGCAGGCATCGATTCCACGCCACTCGGCCGGTATAATTTCAGCCAGGTACGGGTGCATGCGGATACCAGGGCAGCCGAGTCGGCCCGTGCCGTCAATGCCTTAGCCTACACGGTCGGCAACCACGTGGTATTTGGGGCAGGGCAATATGCCCCAACAACCACAGGCGGAAAATACCTGTTGGCTCACGAACTGGTGCATACCCTCCAACAGAGCAGTTCGGCCGCTGTCGTTCAGCGGGTGTGTGATCCCATGGCGCCACTGCTCGCCGGCCGTACCGGCCCCGTCTTTTTCCCGCTTGAAGCCACTATTAGGGACGTTTTCCGCGGTGTGAGTACCCTGACGCGGTCGCCGACGAAGAAGCCGGCGGTTGGGTTGGTTCAACAAGCCCTGGTGGACCTCGGCTTCAACCTCGGTGCGTCCGGCCCGAACGGCGACGGCGTGGACCTGAAATTCGGATCATCCACTGCCGCGGGCATCACCGCCTTTCAGACCGCGGAAACAATATCGGGCGCAACAGCGGATGTCCTCGATCAGCCGACGCTCAAGTGTCTGGACGATAAGCGCTCCAAGCTTGCCGTTCCGCCCCACCGGGCAGGCACCGTTACCCCTGGCCAGGTCCAGATCAGCGATCAGGAAACGGGAGGCCGAGACGAGGATATCTCCTTCGACCGGGGCAGTTCCTCACTGGACGTGGACGATAAGGCCAAGATCGGGCGGCTACTTACCCGCGGCGCTAATCCACTGAAAGGCTGCTCCATCACGCTTGAAGGATATGTCAGCGAAGACGAACTGGTCGATTTCGGCCCAAGCCTCGCCACCGACCGGATCGATGCCGTCGGTGCCGAGTTTGCGGCTCAGAAACATGACGACCCCGGACCCAACTGCCCAAGCCCGGCCCAGCCCTTGCGCACAGCTTCTCGGCTTCCGGCGGTCAGTTCGGGCGTGTCCGCCTACCGCAGCCGGCGTAAGGTAGAGGTCGTGCCCGCCGGGGCGGCGTCCACCACGGCGCCCTGCCCGCCGGGTGCAGCGGAATTTCGCACTCTGACCGCCCCGGAGGCTGCGGTCTTGAAGAGTGCCATTGATCTGGCCGTGCCGTGGATGAACGCCGCCATCGGCGAACTGACGCCGGGCGATCCCCAAGGGGATGCCGCGCTGACAGAATATTTTGGGGGTACGAGCCGTCGCAGCACCATTAAAGCTAAGCTCATAACTTGGCGCGGCCATCTTGATACCGTTGTCCGCGCCAACAACCGGCACGGCACCCAGTGCAATGCCGTTTGCCCAGCCATCGCCTTCAATACAGACACCGGCGCCAGCGCGCAAATGACCGTCTGTCCACGGTTCTTCCAGACATTGTCACTACATCCTGCGTTAAACCAGGATGAGCACCAGGCGTTCGTAATGATGCACGAAGCCGGTCACGGCGCCATCGCCACGCGGGACACCGGCTACGGCGACAGACGATTGATTGAGTTTCTAGCCGGCTTCCCGGCCGTCGCCGAGACCAACACCGACAGTTACACGCTGATGGTCTTGTGCTTGAAGGGCTTCGCGGGCTTTTGTACAGCCCCCAAAACCACGGACACAGTGGTAGGTCTGACCGGCCCGGAAGCGGAGAAATCGCGCCGCGGCCTGGGCTGGCTGCAGACCTGGCTGGACTGGACGGCGCAGGACACCCGTAGCTTGTACCGCCGGTTGAACGTCGCCCGCGAGAGCGGCCGAGGCCTCAGGGCTATCCACACCTACTATGCCGACGTATATGATGTCTTGGTCGCTGCCTTTGATGTTCGCCGCCCGGCGGGAGATCCGCCGCCGACGTTCTCTGAGCAGACGACGGTGGCGGCCGTGCTTGACCGCCTGATAACAATGGAGCGCGCTGCGGCCGCTGGACTAACGGTCGAAAAAGACACTAGCGCACCCGTCGCCGGCTGGGCGCCCGGGCCAGGGCGTCGCCTGCTCCTGACCGGCGCCTATTTCCTGCTCACTACTGACCGAGAGCGGGTCGAAAACCTGTTGCCGTTGATGATCGAGGCCACCCTCGACATCAGCGGTGCCCTGGAGCCGGTCTACGAAACCTACATCAAAGAAAACGTCAGAAAAAATCGAGGCAATAAGCCATGATCACAGGCGCGGAAGCGAACGTGTCCCACCCTTGCCTGGAGACTGCCGGCCGATCCCCTATGTTGGGGCGCGCTCCGCCCCCCTTGCCACTCCCACCACCAGTCTCATTTCTGCTTGGCTCCGGAAAGTGTGCTAAAGGGCATGAAGACTGGTGGGCCGGGAGGGACTCGAACCCCCAACCAGACCGTTATGAGCGGCCGGCTCTAACCGTTGAGCTACCGGCCCTCCGCAGGCCTCGATCGAGGCCCAATGCCAGCTTCGGCCGCAGGCTCCCCTAACGGCACTTCGCATGGAATTTCGCATAACACAAGGACGTTAGCGCTATCGATTCGTTTTCGTGTTCTAACGTGGCGCTTTTTTCGCCAAAATACGCTGCAACGTGCGCCGGTGCATGTTGAGACGGCGCGCCGTCTCCGAGACATTGCGGCCGCAAAGCTCGTAAATCCTTTGAATATGCTCCCATCGCACCCGATCGGCCGACATTGGATTTTCCGGGAGTTCGGCCTTGTCATGGCGGCTGGCCATGAGAGCATTAAATATTTCGTCGGCGTCGACCGGCTTGGCCAGATAATCGAAAGCCCCGAGTTTTACGGCGGTCACGGCGGTAGCGATATTGCCGTAGCCGGTCAGGATGATGCCCCGCGCGTCCGGGCGCTTCGCCTTCAGTTCGCGGATCACGTCGAGCCCGTTGCCGTCGGCAAGCCGCATGTCGATGACCGCGAATGCGGGAGCGCTTGCGCCGATGACCGCGAGACCTTCGGCGACCGAATGCGCCGCGGTCACGGTAAAGCCGCGTGTTTCCATGCTGCGGCAAAGGCGAGTCAGGAACGTGTTATCGTCATCGACAATCAAGAGCGAACGATCAGGTCCAAAACCGCCCTGCACATCTTGATCTTCGCTCGCCTTTGCCGCATCGGCAGGCTCGGGGGTGGAGTTTTTCATGACCAATCGCCTCGCTTAAAATATTCTTAAGACAGAACACGACTAGGCAAGAGGGCGCCCTGGCCTACGCCACGTGAGACTGGGGATTTTCCGCGACGCCGCCAGCCGGTAATCCTTTGGCGCCGCGCTCGAATGCCGTCCTTTCCCACAAAATGGTAACCACAGCGCCGGTCGCGGGGGAACCGCGATTCTCGGTTTTAACAATCGCGCCAGACCGTTCCAGCAGGGTCTTGGCGATGAATAAGCCAAGGCCAAGCCCCGCCCCTTCGTCCGTTTTGGCGCGTCTGTCGTTCCTGGTTGTTACATAAGGCTCACCCACCCGGCCAACAACATCGGGAGAAAAACCAGGGCCGTCGTCTTCGATGACCATCGAAACCCATGCCGCATCCCATTTCGCCTCGACCCTTACTTCCGACGTAGCGAAGTCTACCGCGTTTTCGATCAGATTGCCGAGCCCGTACAAAATCCCCGGGTTGCGCAGGCAGGCCGGTTCCGGCGCCTGGCCAGCTCCGGAAATCGCAATGTGAACTCCGAAATCGCGGTGTGGACCAGCGACCTCCTCCATGAGCAGACTTACACTCATTTCGTCGAGGATATTGGCGGAATCATTGCCAAGCGAGGCGAGCTTGCCTAGGATCGCACGGCAGCGGGCGCTCTCCTGCGCGAGCACGGCGACATCCTCTTCGAGGGGATCGTTGGCGGGAAGTTGCTTTTGGAGGTCCTTGACGATGAGGGTGATCGTGGCCAGCGGCGTCCCGAGTTCATGCGCCGCCGCCGCCGCCAACCCGTCGAGCTGCGTTAAGTGCAGCTCACGTGCGATCACGAGTTCGGTCGCGGCCAAGGCGTCGGCGAGTTTTCGCGCCTCCCCCGCAACGCGCGACGCATAAATCGCGATAAAGGCCGCGCCAAGTACGATCGCGGCCCAAATTCCTACGTTGTAGATTAAGGGAAGCTGCAACTGCTCTCCCTGAAACCAAGGCAACGGGTAGTGTGTGAAGGTCAGGGCCGATACCGCGCCGATCATCAGCAGGGTCAGGATCAAGGTGATGCGGCCCGACAGCGACACGGCGGAGATCATGATCGGCGCCAGGTATAGCATCGAAAAAGGATTTTCGATCCCTCCGGTCAGATAGAGAAGAGCCGTCAACTGCAGGATATCGTAAGCCAGCATCAGTGCCGCCGGCATATCTTCAAGCCGGTCGGTGCGGCCGAAGCGCAACCGAAGGCCGATGTTGAGCCCGGCAGACGCTGCGATAACAAGGAGGCAAAGACCTAGTGGAAGCGAAAATCCGAGCCCGAAACGGGTAACGACAAGTGCGGCAGCCTGCCCGAGCAGAGCCAGCCAGCGCAACGTGACGAGCGTGTCGACGCGCAACCGGCGCGAGTGGCGGCTAAGGTCGATATTGACGAATTCGGCCATGATATCCGCTTACACTGGCCGCGATCGAAATGACAGGGCTCGCTCCAAGCGCCGGCGGCGATCCCCCGGGCCGACGGGCGCTGTCCAACCGGCCGGCGTTTGGAGTTTGCCTGACCGATATCGCCGCACGTATCCGGCGATTGCGCCGCGGCCGCCGGACCGGGCATGCGATTTACGATATAGAATGGCGGAAACATCCGATTCGATCCCGCCCATGCGCCTCGACTGGAACGATATCAAAGCCCGCGCGGCGAGATTCGCCGAGGATTGGAACGCCGCCCAATACGAGCGGGGCGAGACGCAAACTTTTTACAACGATCTGAACACGTCTCCGCCACAAGGCGCGGCGTCCTTTTATCGCGCGCATGCCGGCTCATTTTCCCATGAGGTGCTGCAGACGCCCACCCGGCGCCTGTTTTTGGCCGCGGTTGCCGCATCCACGTTGGCG
>JBQTKC010000312.1:0-12699 GCA_052386575.1 Beijerinckiaceae bacterium | reverse complement strand
TGGAACGGCGGAGCCAACGTTCGTCTACGGACACGGTCAGCAAGGGCAGAACACGCCCGTAAGAGGCCGTTCGTTCGCACTAGACATGACTTACGCGGCCAATGAAAACGGAGCCAACACTTATCTTGGATTTGACTTCGGAACGAGCACTTCGTCTGTCTGCTACGTGCAGGCTGAGGACGTCCGCGTTGTCGCCCAAAGATCTTCTGATCGAACGTGGCTCAATCTAAACACCCTTGTCGAAATTTTGCCTTACGTTGCTGCATACCCACTTGCCCGATTTATGTCGGCGACGGGGCGTGATGCAAGCGAACGCTGGGGAAGGGAAGCTTTCGAAGCCATACTGATGTTAATCAGTTACATGTGTTATCAGGAGCACTGCACGCTCAACGATGGTGAGAGTTCACATTTTAAGGAAATGAAACGCTCAGCAGGCCCTCTATGGGGGTTGTTCAAGAAGTGCGCCGATGCGACGGGCAAGTCGTGGACATTTACAAAAGAAGCTTTGGCTCTTCGCGAAGGGATTCTATTCGCAGAGATAGAAGGCACTGTGTCAAAGATTGCGATGCCTAAACATGGGAAGCTAGCAGTAGGCCTAGATTACCCTCGCGTCTTAGAGCAATTAGGAAATACCCTTAATAAGGTCATGGCTGGAAAAGTATTGGGCTATTTTGAGGATATTCGACCAATGTCTTTCCGCACAGATCGGTACACTGGAAGTTTTCGAAACGCGCGCGGATCAGCGCCACCGTTCATTGACAGATACCGATACGAAGGGAAGCAGACTTATCCCCCCGAGTTTGTTTTTGCTTTTGACGGTGAGACTCAGCGCGGCTTATCCCTCTATCCGCTTATCTTGCGGGGTTTAGAGAAGACTCTCACCGCATATCACGACCCTGATTTCTTCATATTCGATATAGCCCGAGGACGAAAAATTGAATTTAGGGCCGTTCGAGAACGCGAAGGAGTCTCGATAGACCCCCAAGGGGAATATGCCGTTGTCTATAATGACGTTGCAAGTCGCCTCGACAGCGACCAGCACCAATCGTGGATTAAGGGAGTCGAACTTCGCCCGCGCGAAATCGATTGAGAGCCCAGCTACGACACTACCGCGAAAGCTACACCGCTCGGGGCTGGCCACGCTGTCGTGCCAGCTGCCGAGCAGGTTAGACGATAACGCGGAAAGCGCCGCGAAAATCGCGATGCCCGTCGCCGAGATCAAGGCGAGCGCAGCGAACACGCGGGATGTTCAAAGGTAGCCGGCTTCCGGCCGGCAGCTCTCGAACGGGACATTGCGCTCATGAAGATAAATGGCCGCCATTATAGAACAATCTGGCTAAACACGGACGGGCGAAGCGTCGAGGTCATCGATCAAACCAAGCTGCCGCACGCTTTCCAAACGCAAACGCTCAGCACCTGCGGTGACGCCGCAGACGCGATCAAGAACATGATCGTGCGCGGCGCGCCGTTGATCGGGGTGACCGGGGCCTATGGCTTGGCGCTTGCCGCCGCCGGCGACCCTTCCGACAGCGCCATCGAAACCGCCTATGCCGAGCTGCTTGGATCACGGCCCACCGCCGTCAATTTACGATGGGCGCTGGACCGCATGCGCGGCCGCCTCTTGCCCACGCCGCCGCCGAAGCGTGGCCCGCTCGCTTATGACGAGGCCGCGGCGATCGCCGACGAGGACATAGGGTCATGCCGCGCGATCGGCGAATGCGGCGCGGCGCTCATTAGCGCGGCGGCGGCCAGGTGTCCTGATCGTCCCATAAATATTCTCACGCACTGCAACGCCGGCTGGCTTGCCACGGTCGACTGGGGAACCGCGCTCGCGCCCATATACATGGCAGCCCGCGCCGGCGTCGCTTTGCATGTTTGGGTCGACGAAACCCGGCCCCGGAATCAAGGTGCTAGCCTAACCGCGTTTGAACTTCAGGGCGAGGCGATCCCTCACACCGTGATCGCCGATAATACCGGCGGTCATTTGATGCAGCATGGTCTCGTCGATTTGTGCATCGTCGGCAGCGACCGTACAACGCGGGCGGGAGATGTCTGCAACAAGATCGGCACTTACCAGAAGGCGCTGGCCGCGCATGACAATGGCGTCCCTTTCTATGTCGCCCTGCCGAGCTCGACGATCGATTGGCGGATCAGCGATGGCCTACGCGAAATTCGGATCGAAGAACGCGATCAGAGCGAAGTGACTCATATCTATGGACGGACGGAACAAGGCGAAACCGCGCGCGTGCGCCTCACTCCTCCTGGCACGCCGGCGCGTAACTTCGGCTTCGACGTGACGCCCGCGCGTCTCGTTTCCGCCCTCATCACCGAACGGGGCGCCTGTGCCGCGAACGAGACAGCGCTGCGGAGCCTGTTTCCGGGCCTAGCAAATTCCGCGTGACGCGATCTCAGCTGTCGCGCGGCGCCTTCAGTCCGTAGTTCTTAAATCTCTCGATCGTCCGCGCAATCTCGTCATCCGGCAACACCACCGGCGTTCCGGCGAGCGTGGCAAGATAATAGATTTTGGCGAGCGCCTCTAGCTCGACGGCACGCCACAATGCTTTGTCCAGGCCGGCGCCCGTGACGATCGCGCCGTGATTGCCGAGCAAGACGCCGTGCGCCCGCCCAAGTCCCGCGACGGCGAGTTGGGACAATTCGGCGGTTCCGTACGGTGCGTAATCCGTGCAACGGATCTTGCTGTCGCCGAACGCCGCGATCATGTAGTGCACGGCGGGAATATCGCGCCGCAGCACGGAAAGTGTCGTCGCGTAAAGCGGATGCGTATGCACCACGGCATTCACATCCCCTCGCGCGCGAAAAATGTCGCGATGGAATCGCCATTCCGTGGAAGGCTGATGCGGCCCCTCAAAGGCGAGATCGGCTTCGAGGAGCGAGACGGCAGCGATCATGTCCGGCGTCATCGTAGCATATGGGATGCCGCTCGGCGTGATCAGCATGGCGTCTGCATCGCGCACGGAGATGTTGCCTGCCGTTCCCTGGTTGATTCCGAGGGCGTTTATTTCGCGAGCTGCCCGAACGATCTTGTCGCGTATGGCCGAGCGAGACATTGAACGTCATTCCGCCGCGGGGAACATAGGGATTAAGCCTGGTGAAAGGCGGCGAACCGCGCGTGATCCGCGCCACGTCATCGTTCACCATCTTGGCTCGATCCGGTTTTGCGCGCAAGGCGGAACCCGCGCGCCGCATTGGCGAGCCAAGCACTGTGGGTAGCACTTACGGCGCAAGTAGCCAGAGCGAAGAACAGAACTGCGTCTGCGCTTTATTTTAACCTGGTTGAAAAAATATCGAGCACCCAAAGAGCCCGCAGCGCGCGCGTGCGTGCCCCAATAGAGTTTCATCAAAAGCGGCTCCATTTGCTCCCAGTAATTGCATACAAAGAGATCGTGGCTTGTAACCCAGCGAGTCAGTCCGAAAAGGGGTCCAATCCCTGACACGGCCCACCATTAACTGTTAGAGCCGCAATCACTTGCTCACCAATTGGATGCGACCATTTCTCCGGATGATCCTTGTAGGTTTTGTCTATCATCGCAATCGCTTGAGACGTCGTGATGTTTTCAAGGCATTCGGCCAGTTCGAGGCCGCGGGCCGTCCCTCGTCCCCGAAAAAATCCGTTCTTCCAGCCCGTATAAAAGACTATCTTCTCAACCTCCTTAAGTTGGCCTCACAAAACGAAGTTATGGAACACGTACTCCGCTCTAAGCGACGCACTAACGAGAATTACACAAGTTATTAACGCGAGCCGGAGTGGTAGGCGCTTTGCGATCAGCGCCCCTTTCAGGATCGAAAGGGTCTCCAGAACAAGCGCCTTCGAATCGAGTACGTAGGGTTTCTTTTTCCTAGAGAACACGCTGTGGCCAGCGGATGCCGAGATACGGAGCGGTGGACCAAAATCGGATTGTCGGGGAGTTCTTGATCCAAGACACCCGGCAATCGACACCGTTGATATCGAAATCCGGCGGCGAGAAGTCGTTGCTGAAATCGCCGCAGTGGCACTCGCATGAAATTGGCGATTGAGTTAGTTCCGAAGCACGGCTCAAAGCCAATCCCACCAGAACGAGGAAGGCTGAGAGCGCGCGCGCGTCGAAGGGGCGAAGTAGCGCGTTTCCAGAAGTCATGACAAATACTCCTTATGCGCCGACCCTTGGGGAGGCCGCACATGCCAACCAGCACCCTTTTGAGTGACGAAGGTGATGATTCGAGCCGGAATTGTATACCAGCCGAAATTCCAAAATGAGCGTTATGCGATTTTTGGAGTTCCCAGATACGTATTCGCCGCTTGCCCAATAGAGTTTCATCATAAGCGCCTCCGTCTGGTTGGAAAACTCACATGTGTTCCACCGCGACAATGCCGGGGATCGCCTTGAGCGCGCCCGCGATTTGCGGCGGCACGGAAAATTTGCCCGGCAGTTTTATTTCGACCTCGCCGCTGTCCGTTAGCAGAATTAAGTAGACTTCGCTGTCTCCTTGCGCGCGCAAATGCCGGACGATCTCGCCCAGCGGATTCTTGTCGCGCAATGTCACCCGCAAACCCCTGCCGATCCGGCTCGCCGCGGCATCCAAGGGTTCCACCGAGACAATGCGGGCGCGCACGTCTTCGCCTTCAAGCGACGCTTGCAGGCAAACGAGCACGCAGGCGCCTTTCGCCAGTAGATCGCGATATTGATTGAGTCCTTCCTGAAACAAAATCGCTTCATATTGGCCGGATTGATCCGAAAAGGTAACGATCCCCATCTTCGCGCCCGACTTGGCCCGGCGCTCAAACCGGTCGAGCACCGTCGCGGCGAGCCGCGCGGTGGACGCGCCGTGCTTCACCGCGCCGGCGAACTCGGCGAAACGCCGCACCCGCAGCCGCGCGAGGATAGCGGCATAGGCATCGAGCGGATGCCCGGATAGAAAAAACCCGACCGATTCGAACTCGCGCCGCAGCCGCTCGGCGAGCGGCCAAGGCTCGGCCTTTGGCAACACGATGGCATCGAAAGTTTCGCCGCCAAACAGCGCGCTCTGCCCGGCGAGTTGTTCGTCCTCGCGCCGCTGCGCCGCGGCGAGAATAGCTTCGGCGCCGGCAAAAATCCGCGCGCGGTTGGGATCGAGTTCGTCGAAGGCGCCGGCGGCTGCAAGACTTTCGAGTACGCGCTTGTTGATGTCGCGCGGATTGAGCCTTGTCGCGAAATCAGTCAGATCGCGAAATGCCGGCGTCGAAGGGCGCGCCATTTCGCCACTGCAGTTGATCGAAGCGAGCCCCCGCGCCTGCGTCTCGCCAACGCCCTTGATCGCGGAGAGGGCATAGCGGATGGCCGGTTCGCCGTTGCAATCGGCGGGCTCGAAATCGGCGCCCGACGTTTGCACCGATGGCGGCAGAATCTTAATTGCAAGGCGGCGCGCCTCGTTGCAGAATTCGGCGAGCTTATCGGTGTTTGCTTTGTCGAGCGTCATCGAGGAGGCGAGGAATTCGACCGGATAATTCGCCTTGAGATAGGCTGTCTGATAAGCAATTAGCGCATAGGCCGCCGCATGACTCTTGTTGAAACCGTAGTCGGCAAATTTGGCGAGAAGGTCGAAAATCTCGTCTGCCCGCGCTTTATCGAGGCCGCGTTCGACCGCGCCGGTGACGAAACGGCTGCGCTGCGCGGCCATCTCGGCTTTGATCTTCTTGCCCATGGCGCGGCGCAAGAGATCCGCCTCGCCGAGCGAAAATCCGGCGAGCACTTGGGCGATCTGCATCACCTGTTCCTGATAGATGATGACGCCAAACGTCCCCTTGAGGATAGGCGCGATTTTTGGATGGATGTAGTCTGGAGCTTCGGTGCCGCGCTTCACCGCGCAATAGGTTGCGATATTCGCCATCGGGCCCGGCCGGTAGAGGGCGACGAGCGCGATGATGTCCTCGAAACGGTCGGCCCGCATGTCGGCAAGGGCCTTGCGCATGCCGGCGCTTTCGAGTTGAAAGACACCTACCGTTTCGCCGCGCTCCAGCATCGCGTAGGTTCTTTTGTCGTCGAGGGGAATTTTCGCAAGTTCAACCGTGATCCCTCGCCTTTTCAGAAGCTTGATGCAGTTGGCGACGATCGTCAGCGTTTTGAGACCCAAAAAATCGAATTTCACGAGTCCGGCGGCCTCGACCCATTTCATGTTGAACTGGGTTGCCGGCATGACGGACTTCGGATCGCGATAAAGCGGCACGAGTTCTTCCAGCGGACGGCCTGAAATGACAATCCCGGCCGCATGCGTGGACGCATTCGAATAAAGCCCTTCAAGCGCCTGCGCGATCTGCAGCATTTTGCCGACTTTGGGGTCCGTCTCGGCGGCCTCCTTTAGACGAGGCTCCGACTCGATCGCCTGTTTCAGGCTCAGGGGTGCGGCCGGATTCTGCGGCACGAGCTTAGCCAGTCTGTCCACTTGGCCGAGCGGCATTTCGAGGACGCGCCCGGCATTGCGCATCACGCCGCGTGCCAAAAATGATCCGAAAGTAATGATTTGAGCCACCTTATCTGCGCCATGGCGGCGCCGGACATAGGCGATCACTTCGTCGCGCCTCTCTTGACAAAAATCGATGTCGAAATCCGGCATCGAAACGCGTTCAGGATTGAGGAAGCGCTCGAACAAGAGACCGAAGCGGATCGGATCGAGGTCGGTGATGGTCAGCGCATAGGCGACCAAGGACCCGGCCCCCGATCCGCGTCCCGGCCCGACCGGAATTTCAAGCGATTTGGCGTATTTGATGAAATCCGCGACGATCAAGAAATAGCCGGGGAAATGCATCGAGACAATCACGTCGAGTTCGTAGCCAAGCCTTGCGCGGTAATCGGCCGCCGTAAAACCTTGCGCTGGACCATGCGCGGCGAGACGCGCCTCTAGACCCGCCTCTGCCTCGGCGCGGAGTTCTTGCGCCTCCTCCTCGATCCCGCCATTCACGGCAAAACGCGGCAGAATCGGTTGGCGCTTCAGTGGCCTGTAGGTGCAACGCAGCGCGATCTCGACGCTGTTGCGGGGCGCCTCCGGAAGGTCGGCAAAGAGCGCGATCATTTCCGCGCGGGTCTTAAAACGATGCTCGGGAGAAAGCTGGCGGCGGCCGGCGTCGCTAATGAGCGCTCCGTCCGCGATGCAAATCAAGGCGTCGTGCGCTTCATAATCGGAGGCCGCCGCGAAATACACTTCATTGGCCGCGACAAGCGGAAGCGAGGCGCGATACGCGAGATCGAGGAGACGCGGTTCGATCGCGCGTTCGCTTGCAAGCCCATGCCGCTGGATTTCGACATAGAGCCGGCCAGGAAACAGTTTGTCGAGCGCCGCCGCGCGGGCGAAGGCCAGTTCCGGCCGGTCATGGGCAAACGCGCGGTCGAGGGGACCGCTTGGGCCGCCGGTGAGCGCGATCAGCCCTTCCGTTCGCCCTTCGAGACGGGCAATGTCAACATGCGGCGGATCGCCAGGTTCAGGGTCGAGCCAGGCGCGCGAGGCAAGATGCATGAGGTTCGAATAGCCGGCGGCGTCCTTGGCCAAGAGCACGATGGACGCGTGGCAAGCGCTGGCGTCGCCGCGCGGCGCGGTTGCCGCGCCGTCTTGAAAGTCGATGGTGATTTGCAGGCCGGAAATCGGCTGCACTCCATCCTTTGCCAGCTTTTCGGAAAATTCCAGGGCGCCGAAGAGATTGTTCGAATCGGTGACCGCCAGTGCCGGCATCGCATCGGCGAGTGCGAGCTTGGCGAGCTTGGCAATCGGCACCGCCCCCTCGCGCAGCGAGTAGGAGCTGTGGACATGAAGATGCACGAAGCCGGCGCCGGCGAGGATGCGGCTTGGGTTGGTCCTGCTGTTGGAGTCCGCTTCTTCGGCATGGGCGAGCGCGATCATTGCGTTTGTTCCAATTTGCCGTCCGCGAGGCCGAGCCGCGCCCGCCTTTCCTTGCCGCCGGGTTTAAGATACCCCCGCGCTCGGCTCCGCCCGCAATTGGCTAGCGCGGCCTTGGCCGGGGGCTCGCCATGGCCACGTCGCCGCCTCCAGCGGTCATGCCGTAACCCATCGCTTCCCTCAAGCCAACGGCGTAAAGGCTGGAGGACGATCTTTTCATGACAATCGAAGAAATTGACAAAAGCAATTTTCTTTAGCGCGAAAAATTTCTGGGGGTCGGAAACACGCGCGGCCTTGACAAAAAGGAGCTTTCTTCGCCGGAATCGCCGAACTCGTCTCAACGAACTTCGTCATTAGGCCGGGAAATTTATTTGTGAATCCATTAGCGGTCCGCGTGAGCTTCGTTCATTTCTGTCTAACGGCACGAGGGTCCTTGCGGGTTGGCCAAAGGGGCGTAAGCTAGTCGAAGCGCCGGAGAATACTTCACTCAAACGCTGCGCGAACAAGGCGTCGAATATGAGCAACACGCAGGTTCACGAAACGAAATCGAGCCCACCTCGACGGCGCTTCGACATCGGCGCCATGCTGGCCGAGCGGGAAGCGGAGCGCTACGGACTGCACAGCCGGCATCTGAACGAGATGATGGTGCGGGTAGTGCAAACGCTCGGCTTCGACGTCGGGTTTTGCGCCGGCCAAGGTCAATATCTCTTCGATCGGGCCGGCACCCGCTATCTTGACCTTCTAAGCGGATGGGGAGTTTTTGGAATTGGCCGCAACCATCCTTTGCTGCGCGAGACCTTGAGCAACGTCCTGGCGAGCGATCTGCCTAATCTCGTGCAGATGGACGTGTCCGTTCTCGCCGGTCTGCTCGCCGAACGTTTGCTCGGTTTTGTTCCGTATCTCGATAAGGTTTTCTTTACGAATTCTGGGTCCGAGGCCGTTGAGGCCGCGCTGAAATTCGCGCGCCGCGCCACGCGGCGTCCCGGCATTGTCTATTGCGATCACGCCTTTCATGGCTTGACCTACGGCGCCCTGTCGTTGAATGGCGATGAGATTTTTAGGGAGGGTTTCGGTCCCCTCATCCCTGGCTGCTCCGCCATTCCATTCAACGATCTTGCCGCTTTGGAAAAAGCCTTGTCCGCGCGCGATGCCGCGGCCTTCGTCGTGGAGCCAATCCAAGGAAAGGGCGTCAATCTTCCGGACGATCACTATCTTCGCGGCGCCCAGGCCCTTTGCCGCAAATATGGGACCTTGCTTGTCGCCGACGAAATTCAGACCGGACTCGGCCGTACCGGACGATTTCTCGCGATAGAACATTGGGGCGTCGAGCCCGACATCGTGTTGCTCTCCAAGACGCTTTCCGGAGGTCATGTGCCGCTGGGCGCGGTGCTGGCTCGCAAGGCAATCTTCGAAAAAGTGTTCAATCGCATGGACCGGGCTGTGGTGCATGGCTCGACCTTTGGGAAGAACGACCTCGCGATGGCGGCCGGCCTCGCCGCCCTCGAAGTGATCGAAGCCGAACGGCTCGTTCAAAAGGCCGCGCGGACTGGATCCCGGCTTCTCGGCGCCTTCGAGGCCATGGCGGAGCGGCATGAGCTCGTGCGAACGGTGCGCGGCAAAGGCCTCATGATCGGCATCGAATTCGGGCCGCCCCGCTCGCTAAAACTCAAGGCGGCGTGGACGCTGCTCGAGGCCGTGAGCCCCGGCCTGTTTTGTCAGCTCATCACGATCCCGCTTTTCAAGGACCATAAGATCCTCGTCCAGGTCGCGGGTCACGCGAACTATACTGTAAAACTACTTCCGGCGCTCATCATCACGGAGTCTGATTGCGAGTGGATCGAACGCGCCTTTGAGGCCGCGATCACCGATAGCCATCGTGTGCCGGGCGCGGTCTGGTCTCTAGGCAAGACCTTGGCCGATCATGCCATGAAAGCCCGTGCGGCGAAGTAGGGCAGCCCAGACCAGGCTTATCCCCAATTATACCGGGAACGGCCTTGGACTGGCCGCGAGCCGAGCGCCGAAATTAGGTGCCGGCCCTTCCGGCCCTCGAGCGCCTTGGTCCGCGCGGCCCGCCAAGCGCGTCGCCATGTAGAGAGCCAGCAGCGGCACCACGAATCCGACACTTCGGACGTAAGGTTCACTGCCTCGATCACTTTACAGAGGAACTGGAATTGCAGGGACTTGGGCATAATATGTAGTATAAATTTTTGTATTATCATCAAATATCGATTCACACTCGCCAATCACCCAAAAAGGGGTTGTTGCGTCTCTATTGGATTCGTGGCAAAGTCATGCATCCTTGAGATTAGCCTTTCACATAGGAATTTAGGCCATGCGGCGTCAGATCATTTCCCGCTTCGAGACTTCCCTTTGCCGTTCGGCGACAGCCGGAGGCGTGGCGAAAAAAATTCTTTGTGTTTTTATTGTCGCCGCCGGTGCGATGACCAGCGCAAAGGTGTTTTCGATTGGTCCGAATCTCGACCTTTTCAGGCGGGAGCGAGACACCAAGGCCCCGGCTGACTACGGTTATGGCCCCGGTGCGGGCATTGGGTTTGCGCGGCCGAATCTCGTCCTCGGCCGAACCCCGCCAATCCCCAAGGCCGCCACGAAATCCGCGGCTGCGATCCTGGATGGCGGTGATGGGTTTCAAGGCTATTTCGCCCCAGCGGTGCCTTGGCCCATCATACCCATTCATATGGCGCTCTTGCCCGACGGCCGGGTCATGAGCTTCGGCACCGATGAAAGCGGCGCGCAAGGGGGGCGGTCTGTCTACGACATCTGGGATCCCAAGCTTGGAACTGGACACGCCGCGCATACTGTGCTGCCCAATACAACGCCTGGGCAAACGGACATTTTCTGCAGCGCGGCGTCGTTGCTTGGGAGCGGTTTTATTGACGGCACAAGTGGAAGTGGCAAGCTGCTCATCGTCGGCGGCGATCTTACCGTCGGTGGCGTGCGAAACTTCTCGAACAAGAAAGTAATTAAATTTAATCCGAAAAATAATACGATGGTCGCGAAGGGGAAGATGAATTTTGCGCGCTGGTATCCCTCCATGATCACTTTGCGCAACGGTGATAAGCTCGTCGTGGGAGGGTCAGCCTCGCCCGGCGGCGTGGCAGCGCCGACGCCCGAGGTTTACAATTTGGCATCCGGCTGGCGAACGCTGCCAGGGATTGCGATGAAGAGCGGCTTCTACGAATGGTATTACCCAAGAGCGTTTGTCGGGTTCGATGGCGCGGTTTATCTGCTTCAGCATGACGGCGAAATATACAGCCTCACCACCGGCGGCACGGGAACCATGACGGATACGGGAGCGCGGCTGGCCCGGGGCGTGTATTACTATCCCTCGGTGATGTACGGTCCCTTCAAGGTCTTGTCGGTGCGCGGCAACCGGATTGTTCAGACAGTTGATCTCTCCACGAACCCGCCGGTGGTGACCAACCTTCCCAACCTCGATAAAAACCGAATCTGGGCGAACACAACTTTGCTTGCCGATGGAGGAGTCCTCGTCACGGGAGGCTCCGCGGTGGACAACGAACTGACCGACGTCGTCTATCAAGCGGTGTACATTAATCCGTGGACCGGATTTTCCATGCCCGCCGCATCCGCTTCGAACCCCCGCCTGTATCACAGCGCGGCGCTGCTGCTCCCCGACGGCTCGGTGCTGACGGGCGGCGGTGGAGCGCCAGGCCCGGTGAACGAACTCAACGCGGAGATTTATTATCCCTATTATCTCTACTTAAATGACGGCTCCGGGAACCCCGCGCCGCGGCCAACAATCGTTTCCGCCCCATCGTCCTTGGAATTGGGCCAGCAATTCTCGCTGACTGTGGGAAGCAATGATCAGATTTCCCGTGTCGACCTCATTCGATTGGGCATGAATACCCATACATTCGATGCAGAGCAGCGGCGGATACCTGTGCCCTTCCTTCAGAATGGCACAACGATCACTGCGAATCTGGACGCTTCTGCTGAAGTAGCCCCTCCAGGATACTATATGCTTTTTGTATTCAATACGGCGTTCACCCCGGCAGTGGCGCCAATTGTCTCCGTGCTCCAAGCCGTCCTTTGAGAGAATGGTAAAATCTTTCGTGGCCCGAGTCCCTTAAACAGCGATTCGCCGCGGGAGGTGAGGTGAGCAGTCTCTCGCCGTTCCCAGCCGGCATCAACGGCGGAAGGGGGAACGTCATCGGCTTGTCACGAGACAGCAGCTGCTGCTGCTTTTCAAGCCACACCGGTGATCGGCCAAAGCGGCTGGTCTGGGCCGCCGGCGAGGATGATCCCCATATGCCGCCATATCTGGTGCGGCGCCGCTGCCGCCGTTACGTCGTAAAAGAGCGGGATTGTTGGAAGAGCCGCGCGGGCGACCCATCCTTGAAACATCAATCGTGCGCGTGCTCGAAAAGATTGACTGTGGATTCTCGGACGCCGCATCTCATATCTACTGGGCCGCCACGGTCTCGCGGGCCAGCATGAGCCGGGCAAGGGGCATGGCGAGCGCCGTGCTGGCCACCGCCATCAGGATCAGGGCCGCGAAGACGTTGGCGGAAATTATCCCGGCATCCAACAATATCGTCAGCACGATTACTTCCATTAGGCCCTTGGTCTGCAGCAGGGCGCCAAGCCCCAAGGCGAACGGCCACGACGCGCCGGCAAGGCGGGCGGCCGCCGCGGTTGCCCCGACGACGCCAACGACCGCAATGGCCGTGGCAATGAAAAAGACTTCTAGGAAGGCCGGCGAGCCGAGGTCGATCATGGTTCGCAGTCCGGTCAAGGCAAAGAAAAACGGCATCAACAGCGCCACCGTCAGCACCTGCAGCCGGTCGAGGATCGGCT
>JBQTKC010000311.1:0-2090 GCA_052386575.1 Beijerinckiaceae bacterium | reverse complement strand
GACGGTGACGATGGCGCTCTACCGGGTGAAGGACATCGACGAGGCGATCGAGCTGACCAACGCCATCCAGGCCTACCAGGGCCAGGGGCACAGCTGCGGCATCTATTCGAAGAGCGACGCCAACATCATGAAGCTGGCAGAAGCGACCAAGACCTGCCGGGTGATGGTCAACCAGCCGCAGGCCGCCTCGAACAGCGGCAATCTGTGGAATGGCATGCGCCAGACCTTTTCGCTGGGCTGCGGCTCGTGGGGCGGCACCGGCACCAGCAACAACATCAACTGGCGCGACCTGATCAACGAGACCTGGGTGTCGCGGCCGCTGGCGACGCCGAAGACGCTGCCGAGCGACGAGGAACTGTTCGGCGAGGTCATCGAAAGGTTGGCCTAGCTTCTGGCACCTGCGCTCCCCCGCAGCTAGAGCGGCGCCATGTGGCTGACACTCGCGGCGCTGCTCATCCTCCAGGTAGGCCGGAACGACTGGTTTCCCGGGACATCAAGCGTAACGGAACTTGAAGTCATCCCTACCGGATTTCGCGGCAAATGGGCGCCGGACCTGGCGAATTGTAGTGATCAAGATGGCGTCGAGCATATGTACGTATTTCCCAACGGAATCGACTTTTATGAGAGTGGAGGCCGATTGGAACGGATCACTCAGGCTGGTCAGGATCGTTCTGTGATGATGAAGCTCGCGTTTGAAGGTGAGGGCGGCTTTTGGGAGCGAGTTTGGCGTGTGACCCTGAGCGAAACCGGTCAATCGCTCACAATCTCATTGGCAGATGGCACGGCCGCTGAGACTTACGTTCGGTGTCCGCAACATTGATCATGACCAACCAGTTCGACTCTCAGAGTCATAACCCGTTTCTCATCTTTAAAACGATTGAGTGATGCGTTTCGGCTGGTTTCAACGTGAACCAAAGAAACCGCACTTTGAGGACGGCTGCTCCCTAGAAACTGCGATCATCGTCAGGACAAACGATTCGATTGAAGGCATTGAGTTTGAATATAAGTTCTTGCATGTTGCTTTCGGCAGGTTGAATAAGGATTGGAAATACCATGACCGCGTCGTTGTGAAGCATGATGATGGCCGAGTTTTTGATAAGTTCATAATCGGTAGAGGCGAAGAAAGACGAGAGGTTTATTTCGACGTTTCTGCATTCTATGGAAAACTGGCTGGAGAGTCAGTCCAGGGAAATCCAGATATTGTAGCTGATACCATCGTTCAGCTGTCAGGAGACGCCGCGCTTGAACAAATTACTGTGCACCTACCCGCACCGCTCGTTCCGCGGTTAGCACTGCTTTTGGATGAAGACGAGAAACTGCCATCAGGGAGAAACCTCACTAAAGAATCCCTTTTAGCGCTTAAAGAAGCTGATATCCAAACCGAGGCAGAGTTGCGCGACCCCAACAGACTTATACCTATCGAATTGGCAAAGGCCGATTGGTTATTAATCGACGGGAGAATACGGGCTGCTAAGCCCGACAGTCTAATGGCTCAGGAAGTAACCGAGACTATTAGGGCGTACGTGGAGGATGCGCTCGGGATCACGGGGCCCATCAATCTATGACTAACCAGTTCGACCTTACGGACGAGCAGCGCCACATCCAGGAGATGGCGCGGCAGTTCACCGCCGACGAGATCACGCCGCACGCCGCCGGGTGGGACGAAAAGCATTTCTTCCCGCGCGAGACGATCCGCAAGGCGGCCGAGCTGGGCTTCGGATCGATCTACGTCTCGGAGGAAGCGGGCGGCATCGGCCTCGGCCGGCTCGAGGCGGCGCTGATCATGGAGGCGATGGCCTATGGCTGCCCCTCCACCTCGGCGTTCATCTCGATCCACAACAGGGCGAGCTGGATGATCGACCGCTTCGGCGCGGCGGCGGTGAAGGAGAAATACCTGCCGCGGATGGTGACGATGGAGCAGATCGCCTCCTACTGCCTGACCGAGCCGGGATCGGGCTCGGACGCGGCGGCGCTGAAGACGCGGGCGGTCAAGGACGGCGATCATTATGTCGTCAGCGGCTCGAAGGCGTTCATCTCCGGCGGCGGCGAGAACGAGATCTACGTGACGATGGCGCGCACCGGCGTCGACG
>JBQTKC010000310.1:0-10163 GCA_052386575.1 Beijerinckiaceae bacterium | reverse complement strand
CCGCAGATTGGCCAAGGACTGGGAAAATCTCAACCTCAGCGCCCTCACATTCCTTCGCTTCGCCTCTATCCGGCTCATGCTCAGAAAGCTTTGTAATCCTTCATGAACTTTCGAGACGGACTCTTAGGAGCGTAAGGTTCGCAGATCGGAACGCAGCCACCGGAATTGTGCGCATAGAAAGAGCGGCGTGTTCGATGCACTAGGTTGTTGTTCCACTTGGACCGCCAGAACTATTCCTCCTATTTCGGCCCGCGATTTTGGTTTTCGAACCTTCCTTGCCTGAGCAAACATTTATTTGCGCGGCGCTTTTGTTCCTTTTGAAATCCACTGACTCGATTGTTTCGCGGGTGATGGCATCCCGAACCCCCAATAGTCTTTGGTATAAGAAATGCCGCCGCTCCCCCCAGCGGAAGTGGCACCGAGCGCTGAAGTGATCAGCGGCGCGCACGACGTTGCTGATCACACGATAGGAGATCTCTCCGTCTGCTTTGCTATAACTGATTACAAAGGCGCGTCCGACTGCAGCCACACGATTATAGGCAGGCTCGAGCGCTGCTTCATAGGAAGCTGGATAGGGATCAGGCGCCAAAGCCACCTCTGGAGCAACGCCCAACTTGATCGCCTGAAAGGCGGAAGAATCAATTACTGCACCATTTCGCTGCCAAGAATGTCGGCTATCAGCCGAATCTGTCTTGCGCGTCTCTCTTTCGTAAAGATTGATGTACAGCCGACCTTGGCCCTCCACCAAACGAACAAGTATTGCAGGAAACACTTCACCCGACCGCCAAACTCGTTCGATGGGGATTTTCTTCAAATCTATGCCTGGTCGTCTCCACATTAAAGCGACGAAAGCTTCGTAACTGTCGTCGTCATAATCAGTATCGTCATCGGATTTAAATCGATCTAAGCTATATCTGAGTTTCTGTGAGCGAGATTTTTCTTGGTCTGGGTCTCTGGGATCGGCTGTGCTTTCGCTCCTTGCGGGTTCCTCTGTAACCAAACGACCACCGAGTCGAGATCGAATCGATGACCACAAATTGACAAGCATCGCGTCGAGGATTTTATTGTATCCCAAATCGATTTCCATCCTATGGATTTACAAGATTAACGTCGCGTGCGACCTTTGGCTCGGCTCCCGCAAAATCGCAGGTACACCGCTGTCTTGATGGCAACTCGTTTAAACGTCGTGGTTTTAAATTGGAAAGTCATTTGCATTTCGTTCGGAGGAACCTTGCAGCCAGCTTCACGGTAGGTAACAGGTCGGCGCTATCCTCTCCCCAAAGTGCAACTCCTCCGGTTGTATCGCCTGCGCGAGATTTCCCACATAGCGCCCTACCAGCCAGAGCCGGCGGGCGACTGTACACGTGTTCCGCTCGTAAGGGTCGATTTTCGACGTGCTTGAACGCGTGCGCGACGCGATCTACTAACGCAAATTCTGGCGATTCTTGTTTGAATGACTTCCTGAGGTTTCCGGGTGACTTTGGGCGAGTCATATAGTCTATGGTATGATATGTAACTACGCACGCAAGAAAAGCATGTCTACGCGAGGTTGGATTCGCTTCAAAATCGCTGATCGTCGGATCAACGATCTCAGTCAGATAATTGTTGGCGTCGACTTGTTGTTTTGTAGCGTGCGCATGATCGTGAAACTCGGTTGAATGGATGTGCATAGTCTCCGCCCCTACATGTAGCGTTCATGGTTAAATTGAAAGTTGTAAGCCGAATTTAAATGACGCGCTTGTGCCCGCGACGCCAATTCCTCGCCAATTCTAACCTCGCAAGATCGTTTCCGCCGGTTCGCCGGCGGCATCGCGCACGGGCTCATTCCCGCTCCGCCCTGGGCGTCCGGAGCTCCGGGCCGTCGCCTACGAACCGGGCTTGCGCAGGAGGACGAGGTCTTGCTCCGGGTTGCCGAGTGCGCCGCGCGGCACGTGCTCGACGAGTTCAAAGCCGTCCGCGAGGCGATCGCGCACAAACGCGGGCGGGTGGAAGGTCGTGCAGAGGTTCGAGCCTGCGACCTCCGCCCAGCGCACGACGCACTCGCCGTCCGCGTAGATGCGGCGCTCCTCGCCCCTCAGCTTCTCGACATATGCGTCGCCGTGCATGTCATGGCAACGCTAATGCCCTGGATGACGTCTTGCGTGTTCCATCCCACTTCCGTAGTCACCGTGAAGGGATACCCCGTTATAGAAAAATCCGGGCCGGCCTTGGTCAACCTAAACAATGCCCGAGCGTGCGATCGAAGTCATTCCTGTGATCGACTTGAAGGGCGGCGCGGTCGTCCGTGCCCGTCATGGCTTGCGCCATTCCTATGCGCCAATCGTCACTCCCCTCGCGAAAACGAGTGCGCCACTTGACATTGTCGCCGGGTTTTTGACGGTTCACCCCTTTCGCACGATCTATGTGGCCGATCTCGATCGAATCGAGAAGCGGGGCAACCACGACTGCTGTCTCGACGCGCTCTGCTCGGCTTTTCCGGGCGTCGTGTTTTGGGCCGATGCCGGCGTGCGCGACACTGAGGAGGCGCGTTATTGGCTCGCTCGGCACAAGCGCGCGCATCTGGTCATGGGAAGCGAATCGCTGGATAGTCATGCCGTGCTCGAAGATTTCGTCACGGACGGCCGCGTCGTCTTATCTCTCGACTATCGAAGCGGCGGTTTTCTCGGGCCAAAAGGGCTTAGCGACGCGCCGCGTCTTTGGCCCGCGCGGGTGATCGTCATGACGCTCGCGCGTGTTGGCGGCAATGCGGGTCCAGACATGGTTCGTCTCGCGAAGATCAAACGCCGCGCGCCGGATGCCATGCTTTATGCCGCGGGTGGCCTTCGCGGCGCGTTCGATCTCATGCGGCTGCGGCAAGCGGGCGCACGGGGAGTCCTGGTTGCTTCCGCGCTGCACGATGGCCGTTTGGCCGGCGCCGATCTTGTCTGGGCCGCATCGACGGGAGAGGCAAAATAAAAAGGGGCCAAGGCCCCTTTATGTTGTTGGGTCACGCCGCCGCTCAGTTTGGCGCGAACGGATGCTTCGCGACATTGCGTTGGGCGACGACATGGGCGGGTGTCGGGTCGCCGTTGACCGCGCGCGCGATCGCTTCCTTCGTGGCCTGATAGTTGAAGTCCTGAATCTTCTGATCATCCTTGGCGTCCCAATGGATGAATACGCCGACGCAGATGAACAGATTGTCCGCCTCGCTCACGGGGATGACGCCCGCCGCGACGCTGTCGGCGACCGCCTTGCCAACGGCACGCTGGGCCGGGCCGAACATCTGCACGGCCTGCGTCGCGTTCTTGATCGTCACCTTGTTATACAGGAGGGTCGCCGGCTTGCACATTAGGTTCGGAGCTACGAGAGCAAGCAGCGCGGTGAAACCATCCTTGTTGTTGGTAAGCGCGTTGGCGAACGCCGTTTCGGCCGCGCTGCCGCGCGGGCCCATGATGAGGTCGATATGCGCGATTTCGTTGCCGTCACCGACGAGCGATTCGCCGACGCAAAGCTTGTTGATCTTGGCCATGCTTAAAAGCCCCATAGTTAATTCCTCCCTGGAGAAACCTGCTCCGAATTGCCGTCGAAGAGATTCGACACATGCCGGCGAATAACGTTGCTGTCAACGACGGACATTTGGCCGGGCCGGTTGGCGGCGGGTACTTCCACCTCCGGCCACTCAACCATTATTGCGCCGGTTGATCAAGCCGCGAGTTAGCCTGTCCGCGAAAACAGTCGCGACGGTGAGATCCGCACTGGTTCCCGGATTTAGCCCGCGGGCCTTGAGACGCCGGTCGAAACTCAAGAGATCTTGAAGAGTTTCCGCCGGATTTGCGGCGTTCATGAATTGTTTTCGCGATTCTTGGGCCTCAATTTGAACTCTTGCCGCCAGTTCAGGACCATTTTTGCGCGCGATGTGGCTGTCGGGAAAGCCAGCAATAAACTCCAAATAGACCGCGGCCACCGGCCAGGGCGCTGGCCAGCCGCAGCCCCGCGCACGCGCGAGCGTGTCTATCCCGGTTTCGAATATGTCCGCGAAATCAGAGGAATACTGGAAAGCGACCCGGTCTCGGCCCGCCGCTTCGCGCATTGCCTCCAAAAGCGTGACACCGGCTGGGTCACGGACATCGTGGCGGGGCGCCGTGCCGAGCCCCGCGGGCGCCGCGCGGCAAATGGCCTTGAACGCTGAATTGGCGTCCTGCCGGGTCAGCCCGGCAACCGTCTGTCTCAAACTCTGGCGAAGGTCGCCGCCCGTCTCAGCGGCGGCGGCGAGCGGCGCGCAGAGAAGAACGATGCCGAGGTTGGTGTTCTTCCCGGCCGCCGCGAAGGTAGCCTCCACGGCGGCCAGAATACGGGCGCCGACCGGCAACGCGGAATTGCTCAGGGCGGGGGCGGCCGCTGCAGCGCTGCGCAAGAACTCATCGGCCGACATGCCGTGGCCATCGGCGAAAACATGGACATTGCCGGGCTTTGGGGCCTCGATCTCGTCGCGGCACGCGGCGATGAATGCCTCGGCGATTTCGTTCACACGGCGGCCTCCGCGGCTTGCCGCCCAATTCGCGTCAAGACACTGGCGGCCAGCCGGCTGGCGATGGAAAACGGCGCGACCTTCTGCAAGCCGCGCCATCCCGGCATGCTGTTGACTTCGAGAACTTGCAGAGTGTCCGCCGCATCGCGAATCAAATCCACTCCGGCGAAATCGGCGCCGACCGCTTGCGCCGCGCGCAACGCAAGGCCGATCGTTCCGGCATCCGGCTCGAACCATTCCGGCCGCGCGCCAAGTTTGACATTGGTAATCCACTGGGCCGCATGGCGCGTCATCGCGGCGACGGCCTTGCCCTCCGACACGAACACCCGCAGATCGCGAAAATTGTCGCCTTCCGCCGCGACGAATCGCTGGAGATAATAGACGCCATCCGCGGCTTCGAGGGGCGGCAGATCGTCTTCGCGCCGGATCAGTTTCAAGCCGTATCCTTGCGCGCCAAACAAAGGCTTTAGGACAAGCGGGCCGCGCCCACTCTCGCGCCGCACGATCTGGCGCGCGGCCTGTTCTGATTGGACCGTCCAGGTCGAAGGCGTCGGAATCGAATTGCGGGCGAGGGCGAAACTCGTCGCTGCCTTGTCGACGCATATTTCCACCGTTCGCGCCGAATTCATAACCGGCACGCCGAGGGCGCCGAGACCGTGCAACACATCAAGGCGCAGGGTCACACTTTCGAACGTGCCAGATCCAATCGCGCGGACAAACATCGCGTCCGGCAGATCCGCGCCAAAGCCCGGAATAACGAGGCCGCGTCCCCGCCGCGTATCGAATCCGCATTGGGACAGCCGGACCGGCACGGCGATCGCTCCCGCGCGCGCGAAAGCCGCGGTGAGATCCCGCGCATGCCAATCGTAAAGGTCCACGGCCAAGGCGATCTTGAGTGCGCCCGTGGCTTTGCGGGCCGCGCGATGCCTATCCGAAGGAGACATCGAGCAGCGCGTTGTCGATCCGGCCAGCGTGAAAGGTCTCGCCGGTTTCCACGGCGGTCACGATCGCGCGTGCGGGGCTGAACAACATCGGGTCGATCGCGTAAAAATCGCCCTTATAGGCCTTGAACACCTCGGCAAACGGGCGGCCATAATCGCGCGACGTCGTGCTTGGGAGCTGATCTGCAAGCGCCTTTGCCTCCACGGCCGGCCCCGTGACGAAAAGATGCGCCTGGCCGCCATAGATGATTGCGTCGTTGGTGCGCCCCATGGCTTGAATGAAGTCGGGATGCGGCGGCGAAAGCGGCGCAGAAGCCAAGCCATCGACGATGCGCGTCAGCGGAAATTTGAGTTCATGCGCCTTATGCAGCGCGACTTCGAGCACCCGCGCCACGACCTGAACGCTGCCCGCGAGACTTTGCGTGGGCGCAAAAATGAAGGTGACGTTTTCGCGCGGGACGCCGCAATCGCGGGCGACTTTTTCGGTGATTTCGCGTGGCGGCGCCCGGCCGGACTCAAGCACGAGAGTCGCGCGGGCCGCATGATCCCGGTACTCCAAGTCCGCAAACAAAGGCTCCTTGCGGGCGAGCGCCCGGCCGGGACCGGAGCCGAGCGCGAAAAACTTTGACTTGCCCTCGCCATGGGCAAGCGCCCAGCCCGCGTACTGGCTGGCAAGACAGGCGATCACAGGGTCAGTCGAGCGGACGCACAACTCGAAAGGCCATTTCGGATTGACGCCGGTTGGTGCGACCGCGACCGATCCCAACCCGCCAAGGCAAATTTCGGCGATCGCTAGGCCTGCTTCGATTCCGCCCCGGACCTTCTGACCTGCGTCGATAATTGTCTCGCCCGCTTCACCCTTGGCAACCGCGACCCGCAATTGGGCGGCATTCGCGATCATGCGATCCACCGCTTGTCCGGCCAGCGCATTGATACTCAGATCGCTCTTGCTCAAGGTGGCGTTTCCTTCTCAAGGTTGGCGTTGCTGTTTTGGATATGGTCAAGTCCGTCGAGAATCAAATTGGTTCGCTTGTCGACGAGCGCACGAGCGCGCCAAGACTGCGCGGCGCGGGCCTTGACCGTGCAAAGCGGGTCGTTCGGCCGCAACGCGGTCCGCGCTTTCTGCCGGTCCGACGCCCAATACGGCCAGTCGAATGCAGGCATGGAGGAAATCTCGCGCCGCGCATAGGCAATCCCCGCGGCCGCGGCGCCAGTGAATGCGATTGGACCCTCGGGCAGGCTGCCGAGGCAGGAACTAATGTGAGCGCGGAAAAGCGAGCCGCTGGGATCCTCGAAAATGTCGAGGGTCGCGCCCGGCCGGGGATTGATTTCGATGAGCGTGCATGCGCTATCCTCGACAAGAAAATCGATGCTGTTGAGACCGCGGAGCCCGCACGCCGCCGTTATGGCTTCCGCTGTTTTCCGCAATTGGCATTCCATTTGGGGAGCAAGATTGGCCGGGCGAAGGCAGCCGCCAAAACGAAAGGGTTCCCCCGGCGCGGGCGCCGCCCATTGGAGGCTCGTTCCCACCATCCGCGCCTTGGCTCCATCGGCAAGAAAGAGGATCGAGACAGGCTCGCCCGCCGTCATGCGCTGAAAGTAGATTTTCTCGCCTGCCGTGCGCAAAACCCCGGCTGGCGCGACATGGCATCCGCCCGATCCGCCCGCGCTCTTGACGAGCCAATGCTGGCGGTCCTTTGGCATGCGCGCGCTGATCTGAGGATGCGGAATTTTTAGGCCGGCGCAAAGCTTTGCCAATCGCACCGGATCTTTCACGCTGCGCACCACCTCTGAAGGGTTGCCAAAAAGCGTCCAGCGTTGCGCGATAAGTTCCAAGAGGCTGGCGCGATCCTCGAACCCGGCGCCATAGACGAACCCGCGAGGCGCCTCATCCCCGGCAAGCTCTTCGAGCGCGGCAATCAGGCTCTCGGCGTTAAAGCCGGTTTCCAGACCGCCCTCGACAAGCCGGTTGGCGGCGCAAAAATCTCGTGTATCCGAATCGTCGAAAAAATCGGCGAGGAGCGCCCGGTATCCGGCCCGCCGCGCGGCCGCCGCCAACGCCCGCCCCGAAGCCGCCGCGATCAGAATCACGGCGCCAGTTTCAGGCGATCTCACGCGCGAGAGCGAAGGCATTGCGAAAATCGAGACTGACCGCTCTGGTCGAAGTCGCCATGCGCTGGAACAATTCAGATTCCGTTTTATATTTCACATTGCCGATGGCGAGCGATCCAATCCCTAAAACGCCGCCTGCGAGTTCGACACCGTTCGCCATGCGATCGAGGCCTTCGATCCCGGTCGGCGGCACCGCATTGACGTCCGCGACAACGTTGAGGGATTTGGCCGAGGCGACGACCGCCGCGGTCAGAACTTGCTGGCCCTGGGTCGCTGCGCAAAGCGCAACTTCCTTATCTGCGAGCGCCGAGGAATACTCCTCTGGTGTTTTTGCTTGGACAGCTTGGACAACGAGTCCAAACCTCCGCTTGATCTCGTCCGCCTTGCCTTGCACACGGCTCAACTCGCGCCCGGCAAGGGTCACTTCGGCACCCTCCATCGCCGCGATAACGCCGGATGTGTAGCCGACCGGGCCGGTTCCACCGAAAATCAAGAACTTTGTCCGGGGAATCGGAATAGCTTTCTTTTTTTTCAAAAGCTTCTCCACGCAGGCCATCATGGCGGCGGCGGTCGTGAACGATCCAGACGGATCGGCGAAGGCGGAAATTTCGAACGGTTTCAGCAAGGTCTCGTGCAACCGTTCCATCATGTCGAGGGCGAGGCCGACCTCCCTTCCACCGATGAAAACGGCGGTACGCAGCGCATCCCTTGGGGAGCGCGCAAACATGGCGTCCTGCACCAGCGGCGCGATGTCGTCGAGCGAGACCTCGGTATACGGAGTAACGGAATCAAATCCAGCGTCGAGAGCCATGGTCACGTCGAAAGGGCTCATGTGTTTCTGCGGACTGAACATGTGCAAAATATTTTTCGTACCCACGTATGGTCTCCTAATTTTATTGCGCCTTCTTGGTGGTGACGAAGGCTTCCCCCTCGACGAGCGCGCCGTGATTTACACCTTTGCATACGGCCATGTCTATCCCCCACGCGGCGGCTTTTTCACGCGCGCGATCGCACAAACGCCGCGCTTCCCTCGCATCGGCGGCGAATGCAAAGCCGGTCGGTCCCCAGGACGACTGGCCGATTCCTTTCGCCCCATGCCGCCGAAGCTCCTCCATCACAAGGGCCACGGAAGCGCTCGTGTAGGACGCACCGCCTTGGGTGGGAGCGAAGTATTCTCCGGCGATTTCCTGGAGGCGTGCGATCGCGTCACCGAAGGAATCAATATCGTGTTCGGCCAACGCCGGTAGCGCTTTAATAAGAACGACCCGGCAGATTTCCGCGGCTGAGGCGGCGTCGAGATCCGCTAGGCCCGCAAAGGCCGCTTGTTCGTCGCGTCCGTGGATGCCGCCGGTTCGCGGGTCGAGGACGATAATGACACGCCAATCTGGCGGGAAATCCATGCGGGCGACAACGGGCGGCGTCGCGGTGCACGCGCCGCGCCCGCCATCGACAATGAGGCCGCCCAGCTGGAAAAGGCCCAACCCAATACCGGAACGCGCGCCTCGCCGCAGCAAGAGCGCATCGTTTGCAAGGTCCGCCGGGATGCCTTCGAGGTGGCGCAATGCGGCGGCTATGCTAAGCGCCAGTTGCGTCCCGGAGCCGAGGCCCGCATGTACGGGAATGGCTTCGTGAATAGTCAAACTATAGGCCTGAGACAGGCCTAAGTGGCGCGCGAGAAGTGCGAGATGGCGCGATGCGCGTTCCGCCTCCAATCCTTCGACAGCCGGTGCCGGCGCGCGCCGGATTGTCAGGCGGGTCGCTGGGCGGCCGATCGCCAGCCCGAGGCCCCCGAAACGGCGGCCAAGTCCGCCATTCATATCGAGAAATCCGAGGTGCAGACGGGCGGCGGCCGCCACCGTGACGCTATCTAACCCTGGCCGTTTCTTGCGGAGCATCTTTTATCCTTGGAAAGGCGCCAGGCTGACCGGCGCAAAGTCGCGGATTTTCTGGACAATGTCATGCCGCTGGCGAAATGCATAAAATGCATGAAGCGCGGATTTTTTCACGCGAAACGACATTTTTCCGGCAAAAGAAAAAATCATGACTTCCTTGCATTTCGAATCGACGGGCTCGGGAAAGCCGATCCTGGCCCTGCACGGCTACGGCGCCTCGCTGTTTTCTTGGCGCCACCTGCCCAAAGCCGTGCCGGACCGGCGAGTAATTCGCGTGGATCTGCCCGGTCACGGCCTCTCTCCAGCGCTCGCCGGCCGCCATGGCCTCGCCGCCCACGCGGCAAAGGTCATCGAGTTCATCGAAGAACAGAAACTCGAAGAATTCGATCTGATCGGACACTCATTTGGCGGCGGCGTGGCGCTCATGATTACCATCGATTTCATGAAGCGGCGGCCCGGCTCCGTCGCGTCATTGACCTTGGTAGGCAGCTTGGCATTGCCCCAGCGTCTGCCAGGGTTGATCATGACCGCGAACGTTCCTTGGATCGGCCCAAAGCTTTTGTCGCATCTGCCGGCGCGGTTGATCGTCGCTGCGGTTTTGCGCTCCGCGTTCCATGATCCCCGCCACATTACCGCGGAAGCAATTGACACCTACGCGAGAAACCTTGCGACCAGGGAGGGGCGCCACGCGCTGATTGAGACAGCCCGCTA
>JBQTKC010000309.1:0-6292 GCA_052386575.1 Beijerinckiaceae bacterium | reverse complement strand
CCTTGTTTCCGCCAGAGCGCTTTCGAGCTTCTCGCCCGTCGTTTGGGCTGTAAGTTGGCCTCTCCGCAACAGCTCCTAGGAGCCAGCAGCAGACTTAACATTGGACCATTTCGGCCCGGCAATCTTGCTGCTATAAGCCGACGAGCTTAGTGTAAGGTCTGTTTGAAGATATAGTAATTGCCTAACATGTTGAGTCACCGGAATGCTAAAGCGGCCGATTTTTCGATCCCTGGGCTTGCTCGCCATGCTCTCTGGCGGCACCGCGCCGGCCGGATCGGAAAACGCAGCGGCGGGCAAAATTGAATCGACGGAAATGTCTGTCTGCCGCCTTATCGAATCGTCGGCCCGGACTCAGAGTCTGCCGGTTGCTTTCCTCACGCGGCTGATATGGCAGGAAAGCAGCTTTCGGCCCAACGCGATCAGTCCAGCCGGCGCGCAAGGCGTCGCGCAATTCATGCCAAGGACGGCCGGTGAGCGTGGTCTTGCCAATCCATTCGATCCTGAAGAAGCAATTCCCAAATCCGCCGAACTTCTCGCCGGCCTCAAGCAGCGTTTCGGCAACCTTGGACTGGCCGCCGCCGCCTACAATGCCGGTCCTTCCCGTGTTGCGAACTGGCTTGCCGGCTACGGCAATTTGCCTGCCGAGACCCGGGGCTACGTCCTATCCATCACGCGACATCCGGTCGAAGATTGGACCGGCGGCGCCGCGGCGGAAACGATGGCCGGCAGCGCAGTATCCTCGAAGCAATCCTGTTTACAAACGACAGCCGCCATTCGCCGCTCAGTACCTCGCTCCGTTGCCGCCTCGGCGCTCTTTGCGCCGTGGGGTGTCCAGCTCGCCGGCAGTTTTTCCAAGGCGGCGGCGTTGGCTGCTTACACACGCGCCCGGAGCAGCTATTCGGCCATTATTGGCAAGGTCGAACCCATGGTTATCGGCGGCCGTGTGCGCAGCCGCGGCTTCGCTACATACTATCAGGTCCGCGCGCCCGCGCCCTCGCGCGCGGCAGCTGACGCCCTTTGTGAAAAGATCCTCCACGCGGGTGGCGCTTGTGCCGTCCTGCGGAGTTGAAGCCGATTCGGGAACGCCGATCAAACAGCATCTACATTTTTGTTTCCGCACAGATAGATGACGCCATTCTCCGGAATATGCGTACGTAAGTCCTTTTCGGATACGCTCAATAACATATAGGAAAGCGCAATTCTTGGAATAGGACAGCAACCCATTTAGCGCGCAAGGCGGATGCAAATGCCATCAAATTCAATGCCGGGTGTTGATCAAATCCTTAGTGGGCTGTTTTTGGTGTCGCTGCTGCTTTATCTTACGCCGGCCGTCTTTAGATTGGAGGATTTTGGAGAAGGTCGGCGATGGCTCCAGCGCGCCGCCATTTTCACGCTCGGAACAGCTATAGCAATTGCGGTGGCCGCGAGCGTGATATGGTTCACTCGTTGAGCCCGCAACGTTTCCCCACCGTGACACAGGTAGCATGATTTTCATGGATGAGCCCCTTAACGGAGAGATGAAGCCTGGAATGGTGAGGCGCGTTCGGGACGAATTGGAACAAAGGGGCGAGCTTTGACGGTCCTAAAATACAAAGACTTTTAAGGATCCGTTTCATTTGAAGACGGAGCGCTTGTGCTTCAGATCCTGTACATCGATGGCCTGATCGTCGCGGAATGCAACAGCGCAAGCAAAGTTGAACAGACCTTTCAAGAGCTTGCCGACGATTATCTGCAGCCATGCGCTACAGCGCCGCGCCCGGCGGCTGTCACCGCTTCGTCACGGACCATTGCGTGACCGGCAGGGCCGGACGCCAGGTCTGAAACGAGCCGAGAGAGTTTCCACGCGCAACTTCTATCCGTACCAGCTCGCCGCCTTGCGCCTTGAACCGGCCGATGAGCCCCGCCTCGGCCTCTAGCGTCACCGCGTTGACCACAAGCCTACCGCCCGGCGATAGAGCGGCATAGGCTGCGTCGAGGAGGCCCGCGTCGCTGGCGCCGCCGCCCACAAAAATCGCCTGGGGTTGCGGCAGGTTGGCAAACGCCTCCGGCGCCCTGCCGGTGACAATCTCGATATGCGGCACGCCAAGGGTTCCGGCGTTGCGCTTGATGAGGCGCGCGCGATCTTCCCGCGCCTCGATGGCGATCGCGCGATTGGCGGGGTCACAAAGCAGCCATTCGATTGCGATCGATCCGGACCCGGCGCCGGCATCCCACAAAAGCTCGCCGCGCCTTGGCGCCAGCGACGAAAGGGTGACCGCGCGAACTTCGCGCTTGGTGAGCTGCCCATCTGTTTCGAACCAGGAATCGGCAAGACCATTTGCGATGGTAAGAATGCGCGACTTTGCCGTCGCGAAAATTTCGAGCGCGACGATGTTCAGGGGATCGATGGCGTCGAGCGCGAATGCGGCGGCCGTGGCGGCCCGCGTGCGCTCCCTTATTCCCCCCATCGCCTCCAGCACGACGATTCGCGATTGGCCAAAACCTCGCTCGCAAAGGAGTTTTGCGAGGCGCGGCGGCGTCGTCTCGTCCCATGACAGGCATAGAATTTTCGCTCGCGGTTGCAGCGCCGGAATAATCCGCTCGAACGCGCGACCATGCAGCGACATGAGGCAACAGTCCTGCAGGCTCCAATGGAGCCTTGCCGCCGCGAGGCTGTACGCCGAAGGCGCCGGAAAGCACTGCATTTCTTGCGGCCCAACATGGGCGCCGAGCAAGGTTCCAACGCCGTAAAAGAAAGGATCGCCCGAGGCGAGAACACAGACTGGCGAACCTCGCCCGGCGAGAATTTTTGGGATTGCATCGGCCAGCGGCGAAGGCCAGGTGATTGTTTCGGCCGTGAGCGGGCCAGCGAGCGCGAGATGGCGGGCGCCGCCCACGACCAATTGGGCTTGCGCGAGCAATTTTCGCACGGCAGGAGAAAGAGCCTCTATACCGTCCTCGCCGATGCCAATGAGTGACAGCCACTTTTCAGGAGGCGGCGTGGTCATGGCGCGGCGCGTGCAATAGTTTGGGATACGGGCGATGCGGGTTCTCGTGCTTGGCGGGACATTTGAAGCGAGCACGCTCGCGGACCTCCTTGCGGGACAAAGCGGCATTTCGCCCATGTTGTCGTTTGCTGGCCGGACCAATGCGCTTCGCCCGCCAAAAATTCCCTATCGGATCGGCGGCTTTGGCGGCGTGGACGGCCTTAATGCCTATCTTAGAGGCGAGCGCATCGACATGCTTGTCGACGCCACGCATCCTTTCGCGCAACAAATGTCTCGCCATGCGGCGGCCGCGGCGGCGCGGGCGAATATCCCGCTCATTCTTTTGTCGCGGCCGGCGTGGGTCGCGCAGCCGGGGGATCATTGGATCGAGGTAGCCGACATGGCCGCCGCCGCCGCCGCGCTCGGGCGCGAACAGCGGCGCGTTTTTCTGACGATCGGCCGCCTGCAAATCGAGGCATTCGTGGCGGCGCCCCAGCATTTCTATCTTATTCGCACGATCGAGCCGCTCGCGCTTCCGCCAAACCTGCCCCGCCATCGCGTGATCCATGGGCGCGGCCCCTTTGTGGCCGAAGCGGAGGAACAGCTCTTGCGCGACGAAGCGATCGATGTGATCGTTAGCAAGAACAGCGGCGGCGAGGCGGCGTTCGCCAAAGTCCGCGCGGCCCGCCACCTGAAATTGCCGGTGGTCATGGTCGCACGGCCGCGACAAGCCTCGGAGCTGGCATATCACGATCCGGCGGAAGTCATGGCGCTGCTCCTCCGTCATTGCGCAACCTTGACGCCGCGCGGGGTATAGACGAAAGGCGCGCCGCTGCGGCGTTGAACGATCCGGGTCTCGCTGGAGCCGACGATGATCAGCGTGCTCATGTCCGCGCGCGCTGGATCTGCCGTGGCTAATGTTTCGACAAAAATGTGTTCATCCTCGCGGCCGACGGCACGGGCAAAAACAACGGGCGTCGAACCGGACTTAAGAGCGCGCAGCAGGGCGAAAGCGTCATGGATGCGGCCGGGCCGCGCGGCCGAGGCCGGATTATAAAGCGCGATCACGAAATCCGCTTCTGCCGCGAGCACGAGCCGCTTTTCCACCAGCGGCCATGGTTTGCGATTGTCGGACAAGGAAATCGCGCAGAAATCATGTCCCAGAGGCGCCCCGGTCCGCGCCGCCGCCGCCTGCATCGCCGAGATTCCGGGGCTGACCGCGACGTCGATGTCGCGCCAGCTTGCTTCCCCCTCTTCGATTGCCTCGAAAACCGCCGCCGCCATCGCGAAGACGCCCGGATCGCCGCCGGAGACAAGGGCGACATGGCGTCCCTCCCCCGCGAGGCGCAGCGCATGGCACGCGCGCTCCATTTCGGCCCTATTGCCGGTTTGGTGCCGCGTCTGTCCTTGCTTTGGAGGAAGCCGTTCAAGATAGGGCGCGTAGCCAACAAGATCGGTTGCGCTGGTGATGTGGCACGAGGCTTCGGGCGTGATCCATGCGTCGTCACCTGGGCCAAGGCCGACAATCCGCAATCTCCCGGGCGCACTCATGGGCGCCTGCCTTGGCCGGGAATGAGAATGGAAGAAAAATACGGCGCGTGATCGTCCGTCTTGACATCAAGCGGAACGATGGTTTCGGTTTCGCTGGTGCCATGTTCGACATAGATCGCAGTCGAGAGGCGGCCTGCCTCGGTGATCGCGGCGCGGATTTTCGCCAGATTGGCGCCGATCTTGATGATGACCGCCGCGTTGGCTGCACCGAGATGACGCACCAACGCCGCGTGTCCGAGTGTTCCCGGTAAAACGCTCAAGACGTCGTCGCCCCAGATCATCGGCGTCCTCGCCGCGCTCCAGCACCCCGAAATGCCGGTGACACCGGGGATGATTTCGACTCTGAAACGATCCTTCAACCGGACATAAAGATGGATGAACGATCCATAGAAAAGCGGGTCGCCCTCGCAGGCGAGAGCGACATCGCGCCCTGCCAGAAGATGCGTCGCTATCGCACCCGCCGCCTCTGTGTAGAAGGCGCACAGTTCTTTGACATAGGCGGGTTAGCAAAAATGGGTTTCCGTCGTCAAGGGATACAGCAACGGCAATTCGAGACATGTATCCGTGACCCAGTGATCGAGAATGGCACGGGCTCTTCCGCGCGCGCCTTTCTTGGCGAAATAAGCAACGACCGGAACGGCGGCAATGATTTTCGTGGCCTTGACCGTCACAAGGCCGGGATCGCCGGGGCCGAGGCCAACGCCAAAGAGGCGGCCGTTCGATGCGAGAAATCCGCTCATTCGGCTTCGCTCGCGATCGCATTCAAGGCGGCGGCGGCCATCGCGCTGCCTCCCTTGCGTCCCTTGAGGGTGATGAAAGGCACGCGGGCGTCGGTGATGAGCGCTTCTTTCGATTCCGCCGCGCCGACGAAACCGACCGGCATCCCAACGATACAGGCAGCCCGCGCCGAAGTGCCGTCCAGCATGTCGAGGAGATGAAACAACGCGGTCGGCGCATTGCCGATGGCGGCGATCGCGCCATCGAGCCGGTCGCGCCAAAATTCGAGCGCGGCGGCGCTGCGCGTGGTGCCGAGTTTTTGCGCGAGCGACGCGACGGCTGGGTTGTCGAGCGCACAGATCACCTCGTTGGCGCGCGGCAGGCGCGCCGCGATAATACCTCGCGCGAGCATTTTGGAATCGCACAGGATAGGCGCTCCTTGCCAGAGCGCGGCCCGCGCGGACGCCACGGCCCCCTGTGAAAATACAAGATCGGCGGCGATCTCGACCATTCCGCAAGCGTGAATCATGCGCACCGCGACATGTTCTTCATCGCGCGGGAAGCGGGAGAGATCGGCTTCGGCGCGGATCGCCGCGAAGGAGCGGCGGGTGATTTCCGCCCCGTCGCGCAAGTAGGTAAAGCGGCTCGAAGCCTCGCTCATTGTCTTTCCGGCTCGCTTTGCCGCCCTGCGTTCCGGGCCATCGTTTCAAGTATTTCGCGCACCGCCGCCAGCGATAGCCGCGTATCAACACAAGTGTCAGCATCGCGCGGGATCTGATCCGTGGCAAGATCGTAGAGCCCCGCATGTGCGATGAGGATCAGGGGAGTCGGCGCTTGCCGCGCGCAGCCCTTGGCGCAGCCAGAAACATGCAGCGCGACGCCGGTTTTGCAGAGGTTGCGTGCGAAAGGCATCAAGGCCAAGGCATCGGCGCGGGTATCGGTGGTGCCATGCTCGCAGGTGGATACACCGCCGCACGCCGCGATCGCCAAGCGCGGATCACCGGGATCAACGATAAATCCACGCGCATTAAAATACGCGCGCATCGCTCCGGCTTCCT
>JBQTKC010000308.1:0-5931 GCA_052386575.1 Beijerinckiaceae bacterium | reverse complement strand
GGTGGCGAAGCCGCCAGGAGCATAGCCGGTTCTCTCCTGAAACGATTTGGTGAAGGCATGGGCCTCGGAAACGACCCGTTCGAATTCCGAAACATCATGTTCGTAATATTGAAAATCGAGCCGCCGCTCGTTTTCGCTTGGCCGCCGATATTCGTTGACGAAATCGGCGCGCGAATAGACAATCCCCTTGGGCTGCGGAAGCTCGACGCCCTCGAAACCGTGTTGGATCGCAAGGCGCTTGGCGAGGCGATATTCATCGCACTGGGGCTGCGATTTGGGCGGCGTAGAGGCGCCGGCGCCGGCCTTATAACGCTGGTCGAAAAAAACCGCGAGCTGATGCATGAAAACAAGCGCCAGCAGGGCGTCGCATTGCGAACGCTTTTCCAGCAGGGCAGCAGAAAGTTCGGCCGGGCTTGCAAAAGCCTCCACCGAAACATCGGACCGGCAGAGAGTCGCGGGGCGTGTCTCAACGCAGCATTCGACGATGATCCCGGAAAGTCCGAAGCAGCATTTGAATTCGTGGAATGCGGCGCCGTCGTCCAGGTCGGAAAGTTTGCGCAAGGCGCCCGTATCATCGGCATAGGTGAGGGCTGTGACATGTGCCGAGAAATAGCCGGGACCGTCAAGAGAAGACTCCTTGGTATCCCCCGCCGCAACGGATCCGACGCTGGCTTCGCCGATTTCGGCCTGGAATGGAATTTCGAGGCCACGTGCTTGCAGCCAGCCGTTCAGTTTCTTGAGCCGGCATCCGGCTTGCACGCGCACGACGACGCGGCCCGCCGCGTCGCGCTCGAGACCAATAACCTCGTCGAGTTTACGCAGACAAATCATGGTCCCGCCGTCGTTCACGAAGGTGGAAGATGTCGACAACATTGAGCCTACCGGATTGACTGGCGTTGGAAACCGTACGACGTCGCGCACAACGTGCTGCACATCGGCATAGGTGATCGGCTCGGCATAGACGGCCGGTGTCGTGCTGCGGTGCAGGCCCCAATTGCTGTAGCTGCGTCCTTCGTTCTCGATCAGTCCCTGGAACAAAGGAGCATCCGTCGTTTGCGATCCGAATTCAGGCTTATGTGTCATGTGACGTGTTCTCCGCGGATCGGGATTGGAATGGTTCAAATGGCGCCGGCGCGATATTGCCCGCGCCCAAAGTTCATCCGGCGATCGCATTGACGATCGCGGCGGTATCGTAGAACTCCTGGAATCGCGCGACTTTGCCGCTCTTAAAAGTAAACACATGCGCCCATTCGCTATCGAATTTTTTGCCGGTGCCCTTGACCCGCGCGAGGGTGCGCCCGAGAACCGTCACATTGTCGCCAGCCGCAAAAAATTGGCGTGGCTCGAAGACTTCGAAATCGAGATTGTCGGTGAGCGCCTTAAAGAAATAGGCCGCGCCGTCGACTCCGCTGTGCCGGCCGCGCCAAGGGATCGCCCTGGCGGAGGTCGAGGAAATCCACTCGATCGAAGGGTCGAGATGATCCAGGATGGACTTCAAATCGCCGCTCCCAAAGGACTCAAAGAGCGAGCGCACGCGTACGGAATTGTCTGTCATATCTAACTCATATTGACGGATCGAATGCCGAAAACCATCGAGATGCAAGCGCGGTTTTTTACCGAATTCGAACTTTGAAGGCATCGAATTGGTGTCGGCACAAGTTACACTTGCCGCTGGAATTTAGTTGCACCATGCACATTTTTTGTTGCCATTCCGGACAAGCACGGGCGCCGGCCATTGCCCTAGTGATCGCGGTTCCCGATTAGCCGCTGGATATCGGCAAACAAGAATGGAGTATGACGAAGACGCCGGTAATTTCCATCGCGGGGTGATTATTGCGCGACGGCAAGCGATACGGTCAGCGAATCAGCAGCTTGCCCTCAGTCTTGCGGTGGCCGTGAACAATGCGGAGCACGGTGACCACGTCATTGGCTTCGATGTGCCGGTAGATGACAATATTAGGCGAGACGATGCCGATGCCGATATTTGGCCCGAGGGCAGGACGCGGCGGGCCGCTTTCGGGATGAATGGCCAGACGTCCGTAGAGCTTTGTGAAGCGAATTCCGAATTTGACAGCGATTTGATGACCTGCCCTGGTACTCAAATCGCCGAGAAGGGCTGCCGAGTCCGCGGCCGCGGAGGCCGAGAACACGACACGTGCCATCAAGATTTGATCGCAGCCAGGAGAGCTTTCGTGCGGGCCTCGTGTTCTTTGAGCGTGATGACATCGCCGCGTTCGGCCTCGGCCAGAGCCTCATCGACGCAAGGCTTGGCCCAAGCAAGGTCATCGCCCTCCTCGGCGGCGCGCGCGGCGATCCGTTCGTCGATAAGTTGCCGCGCGGCCTCTTCGATTGAGGCATATTCGCCATGTGCGGCGTAAGCCTTCAGCCGCGCCTCTTGTTCCGGAGTGAGAATGATCGTCATGGCGAATTTCGTAGCATGAAAGGGAGGAATGCAACAGGTCCTTTGAACCCGCCATGCCAGCCCTTTGATCCACGCCCGATTCGGCCCATATTGGCGGCATGGCTAAGCTCCGAAATCCGCCAGCGGCAGTAGATCCCGCACGAAGGCCGCGCGGCCCGAGGTCACGCCGCTTGGAAAACATCTCGCGGCTCGCGACGGTTGGCTTTGATAATTGGGGCTAGCCTTGCAATCTGTCTCGTGCATATTCTGCTCTCCTTGAAAACTCCTATAGCCAGGAAGCGCCTGCCCATGTCCACCGCTTTTACGGTCCGGCTCGATGACGCGACAGCCGGAACGCTCGACCGGCTAGTTCAAAAGACCGGCCGCTCGCCCGACTCGCTGGTCGCCGAAGCCGTGCAGGACTACCTCGCGTTGAATTCCAGGCAGCTCGAAATGATCGAATCCGGCATTGCCGCAGCCGAGCGCGGCGATTTCGCGACCGAAGATGAAATTTCCCGGGTGCGTGCAAAATTCCTTCCCCAGCCGTGAAGGTTGTTTTGACCCGCCCTGCCTTGCGGGACCTGGAAGTTATCGGTGACTTCATCGCACGCGATAATCCGACGGCCGCCGCCAAAATAGTCACGCGCATTTTCGATCAGACCGAGTACCTTGCACAGCATGCCCACATTGGCCGCGCCGGACGGATAAGAGGGACGCGAGAACTCGTGGTGACGGATACGCCATTCGTCGTGCCATACCGGGTCAGAGACGATCACGTCGAAGTGCTTGCGGTCTTCCATGGAGCGCGCCGCTGGCCGGATCGTTTCGCTTGAAACCGCCGGCAAGCTCTGGCGAGGTCTGCCACACTGGGCGTAAACACTTTGATCGGCGCCCGATTCGGCCCATATTGGCGGCATGGTCAAAGCTCCGTCCCCCCGAAAGAATTCTTCCCGCGCGAAGGCCGCGCGGCCCGAGGTCACACCGCTGGGCGAGCATCTTGCCGCTCTGCTTAATCCGGCGCTGAACGAGCGCCAGCCTGGCGTTTCCGAGGCGCCGCAAGCGCGGTACGATCGCTCCAAGCCCGTGCACCACCCTCCTGGGATGAGCGGCGTCGTTGCCACCGTCGAATCGCTCAAGGATTTATTGGAACGCGGCGATCCCAACATCAGGGAAAAGGAGCCCTGGACGCCGCATCGGCCGCCGCGCCCGGACAAAACGGAAGGCGGCCAAAAATTTCGCGTTGTCTCGGAATACGAGCCCGAGGGGGACCAGCCCGGCGCGATCGACGAGCTCGTCAAGGGAATCGAATCGCTGGACCGCGACCAGGTGCTTTTGGGCGTCACCGGGTCGGGCAAAACGTTTACCATGGCGCAGGTGATCGCGCGGACCAATCGTCCAGCTCTTATCCTCGCGCCCAACAAGACGCTCGCGGCGCAGCTCTATGGCGAGTTCAAAAGCTTTTTTCCCGACAACGCGGTCGAATATTTTGTCTCATACTACGACTACTATCAGCCCGAAGCCTATGTGCCGCGCACAGACACCTATATCGAGAAAGAAAGCTCGATCAACGAGCAGATCGACCGGATGCGGCACGCGGCCACCCGCGCGCTGCTCGAACGCGACGACGTGATCATTGTCGCGTCCGTGTCCTGCATCTATGGCATAGGCTCGGTCGAGACCTATACCGCGATGACTTTTACGGTAAAACTTGGCGAAACAATCGACCAGCGCCAGCTCATCGCTGACCTCGTGGCGTTGCAATACAAGCGCTTGGCGGGGGATTTTTCGCGCGGCACGTTTCGCGTTCGCGGCGACGCCATCGAGCTTTTTCCTGCCCACTACGAAGACCGCGCCTGGCGCATCGGCTTTTTTGGCGATTCGATCGAAACGATCGCCGAATTCGATCCGCTCACCGGCAAAAAGACGCAAGACCTCGAATTCATAAAAGTCTACGCCAATTCGCATTATGTCACGCCGCGCCCGACCCTTCTGCAGTCGATCAAGGGCATCAAGGTTGAACTAAAGCAGCGTTTGGCCGAGCTTTATGCCGCGGGCCGCCTTCTTGAAGCGCAGAGGCTCGAACAGCGCACCATGTTCGACCTAGAAATGCTGGAGGCGACAGGGTCCTGCGCCGGCATTGAGAATTATTCGCGCTATTTGACCGGCCGGCTTCCCGGCGAGCCGCCGCCAACCCTCTTCGAATATCTGTCCGACAATGCGCTTGTCTTCACCGACGAATCGCATGTCACGATCCCGCAGATCGGCGGCATGTACCGCGGCGACTTCCGGCGCAAGGCGACGCTCGCCGAATACGGCTTTAGGCTGCCGTCCTGCCTCGACAACAGGCCTTTGCGTTTCGAGGAATGGGACGCGATGCGGCCGCAGTCGATCCACGTCTCGGCGACACCAGGCCCTTGGGAAATGGAGCGCGCGGGTGGCGTTTTCGTCGAGCAGGTCATCCGCCCGACCGGGCTTATCGATCCGCCAGTTGAAGTTCGGCCCGCCCGCGCGCAGGTGGACGACCTTCTTGGCGAGGCGCGCGAGGTGGCGGCAAAAGGCTACCGCGCCCTCGTCACCGTGCTCACCAAGCGCATGGCGGAGGATCTCACGGAATATCTGCTTGAACACGCCGTGCGGGTGCGCTACATGCACTCCGATATCGATACCATCGAGCGAATCGAAATCATTCGCGACTTGCGGCTCGGCGCTTTCGACGTGCTCGTTGGAATCAATCTTTTGCGCGAAGGGCTCGATATCCCGGAATGCGGCTTGGTCGCCATCCTCGATGCCGACAAGGAAGGGTTTTTGCGCAGCGAGACATCGCTTGTTCAGACCATTGGCCGCGCCGCCCGCAATGTCGATGGCAAGGTGATCCTTTATGCCGATCGCGAGACCGGCTCAATCGCGCGGGCGATGGCCGAGACCAGCCGCAGACGCGAGAAACAACAGGCCTATAATTTCGCGCATGGAATTACGCCGGCCTCGATCAAGCGCGGGATCGCGGACATCCTCGGCTCGGTCTATGGGCAGGATCATGTTACCGCCGATGCAGGACTTGGCGTGCCGGAAATACTCGCCGGGCATAATTTCAAGGCGACGATCGCCGATCTCGAAAAGCGGATGCGTGACGCCGCCGCGAATCTCGATTTCGAGGAGGCCGCCCGCTTTCGCGACGAATTGAAACGCCTAAACGCGGTCGAACTCGCGATCGCCTCCGATCCCCTCGCAAGCCAAAGCGATGTCGAGGCGGCAGCGGGGGCTTTTGCGGGCAAACGCAAATACGCACGCACTGCGAATCTTCCGGCCAATCGCCCGCACAAGCCAACCGACGGCGAGATGGGACCACATAATTTCGGCGGCGGCGAAGCCAAACCGCGTTCAACGGCTGGGACAGGCGGTACGCGGGCATTTAAGGGGAAGAGCCGGCCAGCCTCATGAAGTCTCGCTTTTAGCCTTATGGAGCCAGCTAAAAACTCGGGCGACTCACGAACGACTCTTATGGTCAAACAAAGCCTGGCGCATGCCTGGGC
>JBQTKC010000307.1:0-2238 GCA_052386575.1 Beijerinckiaceae bacterium | reverse complement strand
AGCGATCGACAGGGTTTGCGGTCCCCTCTCCCGCTCGCGGGCGGAGAAACTGCGGTAAGCAGTTTCGGAGGGGAGGGTGGCCGAAGGCCGGGTGAGGGGGCCGGGTGAGGGGGCCGGGTGAGGGGGCTTGCCACTCCCTCAACCGTCGTCGCTTCGCGCGAATTCCCTCTCCCGCTTGCGGGAGTGGGTGGTCCCGCGAAGCGGGGCCGGGTGAGGAGGCGCTTCTCACGTGAAGTGATTATCCGGAAACCGTATGAGGCTGAGCCTTTGACTTTAGAGTTCATTACGCTCAGGACTCTTGCGATTGGTTTTCACTACTAGCGCTCCCGCCCGCCTACCGTGAAGGGAAACATGCCCCGCTACAATCTCTTCGTCCTTCCAGGCGACGGCATCGGCCCCGAGGTCATGGCCGAAGCCGAGAAAATCGCCGCTTGGCTTACCCGCGAGGGCATCGTTCATTTCGAGATTGAAAAAGGCCTTGCCGGCGGCGCGGCTTATGACGCGCACAAGACCGCGATCAGCGATGCGGACATCGGCCGCGCGAACGCCGCGGACGCCGTGTTGCTCGCCGCCGTCGGCGGACCGAAATGGAACGGCGTCCCTTACGAAGTCCGCCCGGAGGCCGGACTCTTGCGGCTGCGCAAGGATTTAAAACTGTTTGCCAATCTGCGCCCGGCGATCTGCTATCCGGCGCTCGCCGATGCCTCGTCGCTGAAGCGCGAGCTCGTCGATGGGCTCGACCTCATGATCGTTCGCGAACTGACCGGCGGCGTTTATTTTGGCGAGCCAAAACAAATCATCGACCTCGGCAAGGGCCAGAAGCGCGGCATCGACACCCAGGTCTACGACACCTATGAGATCGAGCGGATCGGCCGCATTGCGTTCGAGCTCGCGCGCAAGCGCCGGAACAAGGTGACGTCTTCCGAGAAACGCAATGTGATGAAATCGGGCGTGCTCTGGCACGAAGTCATCACCAGCCTGCACGCCCGCGAATTTTCAGACGTCGAGCTTGAACACCAGCTCGCCGACGCGCTCGGCATGCAGCTGGTCCGGCGCCCAAAGCAATTCGATGTCATCGTCACCGACAATCTTTTTGGCGACATGCTGTCCGACGTTGCCGCCATGCTGACCGGCTCGCTCGGCATGCTGCCGTCGGCCTCGCTCGGCGAAAAAAGCGCGGCAAGCGAAACCCGCAAGGCGCTGTACGAGCCGGTGCATGGCTCCGCCCCCGACATCGCGGGCAAGGGCATTGCCAATCCGATCGCGATGATCGGCTCCTTCGGCATGGCCTTGCGTTACTCGTTCAATCTTGGCGAGCTTGCGGATCGTATCGAGAAGGCGATTTCGGACGTGCTCGAAAAGGGGCTGCGAACCGCCGATATCGCGGGCGGCGCGAGGAAGGTTCTTTCGACATCCCAGATGGGCGATGCGATTCTCGCCGAGTTGCAGGCGAAGGTTTGACGGTGCTTTTTTTTGGCGCTCACGCCGGAACGGCGTGCCTCGGGAACAGACCGCGAGCCTATCTCCTTGACTTGCCTCCCAGGATTCCGCGCAATATCTCCCGCCCGATCCGGGTTCCGGCGGCGCGGGCGGCCGATTGAACCGCCGAGCGGATTGCGATTTCGGCCGTTGACATGCGCTGACCTCCGCCCGCGGACGCATTTTTGAAAAGCCCGCCAAGCGCGCCCGTGAGAGCGCCAAGCAGGCCGCCGGCCGAAGGCCGAGACGCCCCGTCCTGGCCTCCAGGCTGGCTCCTATCGCGTAATACCTCGAAGGAAGATGGCCGGTCGATCGCCGTCTCGTATTTTCCGAGAAGGCCGCTTTTTTGCTGGAGCCGCTCGCGCTCCTCGTCGCTGATCGTCCCGGCCCTTGCCATGGGCGGCGCGATCAGGCTCCGCGCGACGATTTCGGGGTTGCCCTTGGAGTCGAGCATCGACACCAGGGCTTCGCCCACGGCCAGCTCGGTGATCGCGGCGGCGGTGTCGAAGAAGGGATTCTGGCGGAAGGTTTCCGCCGCCGCCTTGATTGCCTTCTGGTCGCGCGGCGTGAAGGCGCGCAAGGCATGCTGAACCCGATTGCCGAGCTGGCCCAGAACGGTCTCCGGCACGTCGGCCGGATTCTGGGTGACGAAATAGACGCCGACGCCCTTCGAGCGGATGAGGCGGACAACCTGCTCGATCGCACTCAAAAGGTGTTTTGGCGCATCGTCGAACAGAAGGTGCGCTTCGTCGAAAAAGA
>JBQTKC010000306.1:0-5411 GCA_052386575.1 Beijerinckiaceae bacterium | reverse complement strand
ATCGAGGGGTGGCCGCGGGCGATCAAGCGGCCGCCCATGGATTGAATGCCGACGCGGTCATCTCCCACAAGCCTTGCGAACAGGCCCGCGTGACCGGCGGCGGCGATCAGGGCGAACGCCAAGCTGCTTTTGCCGGCGCCCGATGGCCCGAAAATGAGCACGCCGGCCTCCCCGATCACGACCGCGCTTGCATGGAGGCCGGATTTCTCCGAATTCGCGGCCAGCCGATCCCTTGTTGAGGACACGGCTTATCGTGCCTTCGGCAAAAATATCAAAAAGCGGGCGCCAAGCACCTTGGTCATGCCGTCGGCGCCGGGGGAGCTGATCCGGTTGAACGCCGCGATGCGTCCGCCATGAGCTTCGATGATTTGGCGCGAGATGGAAAGCCCTAGGCCCGAGTTTTGCCCGAATCTCTGATCTGGGCGGTCGGTCTAAAACCTTTCAAAAATCCGTTCGAACGCATCGGCCGGAATGCCGGGGCCGTCGTCGTCGATAATAATCTCGAAACCGTCGCGCGTATGGCCTTTGGGCGTGTGGTCCTTGGTTGCACGCAACAGCACGCGAACACTACCGTCGGCGGCCGAAAACGATCTCGCATTGTCGATGAGATTATTGAAAACCTGGCCAAGGCGCGAATCGTGCCCGAGAACCAGGAAAGCCGGCCTGCGGTTATCCTCCAAGGGCCCAGGGGGTGCGACGGCGAATTCGACACGGATCGCGCCGGTATCCTTGACCAAATTCGCCATGGCGGCAACCGTGGCGAGCAGGCGCGCCAGGTCGACGAGATCGACGTCGTCGCGCGCCAACTCGGCATCGAGCCTCGAAGCGTCGGATATGTCGCTGATCAACCTGTCGAGCCGGCGGACATCGTGCGCGATAATCCCCAACAGACGCTGGCGCACTTCCGGCAAGCGGGCAACCGGCAGGGTCTCGACCGCGCTTCGCAACGAGGTGAGCGGGTTTTTTAGTTCGTGCGCGACATCGGCAGCGAAGCGTTCAATCGCCTCGATGCGATCGTAGAGGGCCTTGGTCATGTCGCGCAGCGCGCCGGACAAATGGCCGATCTCATCCATTCGGCCGGTGAAATCAGGGATTTCCCGGCGTGCCTTTGTCCCTCTCCGCACGCGTTCCGCTGCCCCCGCCAAGCGCCGTATCGGTTCAGCTATGGTGCCGGCGATGAAAAGAGAAAGGACGAACATGATGACCGAGGATACCAGAAAGATCTGGACAATGGCCCAGCGTTCCGAAGCTATGATCATGTCGATGTCGTCGCCCTGCGTGGACAGGAGCAAGGCGCCGCGCACGGCCCGGAAACGTTGGATCGGAGCGGCCGTCAAAACAATGGTCCTTCCCTCGGCGTCGACACGCACGATCGATTGCCCGGCACCGCTCAGCGCCCGCGCCACTTCCGGATAACTTTTGCCATTGCCGACGCCGATATCTTGATAAACAGGCAGGCTCGGCTGGCCGATAAGCCTTCGCAGTCCCTGGCCAGTCTGCGCCCAAATAGAGAGAGGCTCTTGTTCCCCCGGCGGCGGAAGGTCATAACGCATGATGTTGGACCGGCTCGTCAGCGAGCGCGTGTCGAGCAGCAAATATCCGTCGCGATCGTAGATTCGCGCCTGCGTCCGTGTCGGCGAAGCGAGTCTGTGAAGGACTGGCCCGATGCGTTCGGGATTGATCGAAAATTCAAGCGATGGCGCGGTTTCGTCGGCGAGCGCGTAGCTCTCGCCGGGAGCGAGATGCAGGAGCTTTTCCGGATCGATGGCGATTGAGTCCGTCTCGACGGAGGCCGAGGCCGCGATCGCCGCGGCGATGATCTCGGCCTGGATCTGCAAGCTCTGCATCTTGGCCTCGATCAAGCCCTCGCGGAATTGATTGAGATAAAGGAAGCCGATGAGGAGAGCCGCGAGCCCGCCCAGGTTCAAAACCACAATGCGGCGGGTTAACGGCGACGCAAATCGGGCGCCCGCGGCGCGTGCAAACCCGCGTAGACGCAGGCCAACATTTCGGCGCATGCGCTTGATCCGCCGAGCGGCGCTGGGCGCTGGTTCGAGTGCGCCGCGCGCTTCGAGACTCATTGTCCAGAGATCCCTCTCCCTGAGCCACAAAATACCATGCCTAAGCCCGAAATGGCGATCGGATCCGTACCCGATTTGGATCGATATCAGGAACAACTGTGCTTTCTAGCAAGATCGCCCCGCGCGTTGCGACGGATCGCCCAACCATGATCTTTGACCAGCTTAAAGCGTTCAAGGTTACTTGCATTGGCGCGATGTATTGCGAAAATGGCTTGCTCTTTCACCCATCATGCCAGGGACCTCTCCGCGCCTGCGGCCCGACGTCATAGACTTGTGGCTCGGCCAAGATCATTCCTTGAAGCGGTAGCCAACGCCATAAAGCGTTTCGATCATTTCGAACTCTTCGTCCACGACCTTGAATTTCTTACGCAACCGCTTGATGTGGCTGTCGATCGTGCGGTCGTCGACGTAGACCTGGTCGTCATAAGCCGCATCCATCAAGGCATTGCGGCTCTTAACGATGCCAGGCCTCGTCGCGAGCGCCTGGAGGATCAAGAATTCGGTGACCGTCAAGGACACCGCGTCATTCTTCCAGGTGCAGGCATGGCGCTCCGGGTCCATCTTCAGAAAACCGCGGTCGAGTACCTTCGCTTCGGATTCCTTCTGGGTTCCGGGTTCCTTGGGATTGGCGCGGCGCAAAATGGCCTTGACGCGCTCGACGAGAAGCCGTTGCGAGAAGGGCTTGCGGATAAAATCGTCGGCGCCCATTTTGAGCCCGAACAATTCGTCGATTTCCTCGTCCTTTGAGGTCAAGAAGATCACCGGCACGTCGGATTTCTGTCTAAAACGGCGGAGCAATTCCATACCGTCCATCCGCGGCATCTTAATATCGAAAATCGCAAGATCGGGAGGATTGGTCTTCAAGTCGTCGAGCGCCGTCGATCCATCGGTATAGGTCTGCACGCGATAGCCTTCCCCCTCGAGGGCAATCGCCACGGAATCGAGGATGTTGCGGTCGTCATCGACCAGGGCAATCGTTGGCATGAACGGTCCTAATTCCGAAATCGAGCGCCACGATCAAGGTCCTGGCGGCCGCTTGGCAGAACCCCGCTTCGCCGATGGGTTCCCCCTTTGCAGCCCCTTGCGGTGGCCCGCGGCCGCGACAGAGCGTGGCGTAACGTTGAATTTCGCGACCCCCCCCCGAGATCATACGCATATACCTGCGATCCAAAAGTTCGCAAACCACGCTCCCTCAAGTTAACCTTGCGCTGACCAGGCCGGCCGCTTCCCGAACCGCTACGCAAAGCTCAGCTTTAGCTTGGAGCGAATAACCTCGTTTGCCCATATCAGGAATAATGCACGGCTGAAATAAGGCAGAGTTTGGATGCCACTCCACAATGTCCGGTTTTTCCCAAAAAAGCCTCTCTCGTCGCCGGGGGCGGCGGAGTCCAGGCCAAAATTCAGCAAAAATATAAAGAACCAATAACCGGCAAAAAGTCGTGCATCCCGTGGTGCCCGGCTCGGTCGGCCAACCCCGATCCGGCCAAAGAGGCGTAAATGCGCCGAAACGAGGCGCGCTCGGGGAGCGTGAGTTTTGCGGCGAAATTGTTATTGAGGCGTTATTTGCAAATGCGTGATCGCTCAAATCCAGGCCGGCCGCAACCGGCCAGACCTGGAATGCCAATTACGCCGGTCAAATGCAAGCCTGGCTGGAAGAGCCGGTTGGAAAGTCTGTGACTTAATCCTGGCAAATTAGCCCGCGCGTCACATAGACCCGGCCGTCGGAACCGACTATGCGGGTGACCCTCACGCAGTCCTCGTCCTCGCCTGGAGCGGCGCGGCTAAGCTGATACGCCGGACCTTTACCAAGGGGCGCATAGACCGTTCTTGACTCCCTCATCGTCTGCGAGGGACCAAAAACTTTCCCGTTCGGGGTGATCGTCATCGGGGCCGCGAACACCGCCGCTCCGAGACAGGATGCCGCAACTCCCGCCATGGCGTATTTCAGAGCCCGCTTACCGATTTCCTTGCGCGGCTTGATCATTGGTCCCGTTCCCTCGCACCTCGAGAGCTCGCTCCGGTGCGGCATAATCTTCCAAAAAATCTGGCCCGTCCGTGCCACAAGTCATAAGCGTAACGCGGGCCAGCTGAAAAGGTTGCGCTCGTTCAGACAGAAATTGAAAAATAATTAAAGCCCCGCTTTTTGGCGGGGCTCTTACGCCACCGGTCCATAATCAGTAGCAGACTTGGACCGGCTGATAACCGACACAATTGCCCCAGCCGTCATAAACTTCTCGGTTTTGCACATAGCACCCGCCATAATAGCCCCCATAATAGCCCCCATAATAGCCAGGCCCGTAAGCGTATGGCGATCCGGCGAGCGCGCCGAGCGCAAGGCCGCCGAGGACACCCGCCGCGACCGGCCCGCCCCAGCCTCCTCGGCCCCAACCTCCTCCATACCATCCTCCCCCGTACAAGCCTCCCCCGTACCAGCCTTGTGCCACGGATGGAGTGGCGGTCGCCGTGACGCCAGCCCCAAAGGTCAGTGCGGCGACGGTGCTTATGGCGGCCTTCCTCAACATAACGGTCATCTTAAATCTCCTTGACGCTGCCGCGCCGGGGCCATCAAGATTGCGAGCCCGGCACTTGTCATTTTCACATTGCATCCGTGAGCCAGAACTTACCATGAACGAGAAAGCCGCGGCTTGGTTCAATGCCGGCGACTTTTCACGCAGCGAAATTGTCACAGGCCGGGGCGAACGATCGCTACGCGGTAAGGAGATATTCATCGGCCCGCCGGGAGTTGGGGTAGCGCGCAAGTAGTCCGGCGATTTCGCTCGCCGGAACCGGCCGCCGGAACAAAAAGCCTTGCATTTGCGTGCAGCCGGCCTCGCGCAACCTTTCGTATTGCGTTTCCGTCTCGACGCCTTCGGCCAGGGTGGGAATGCCGAGGCGAGAACCAAGATTGGCGATCGCCTGGATGATCGTCATGCAATCCCCGTTCTCGCCAACCTCGGCAATGAACGACCGGTCGATCTTGATCTTGTCGAAGGGAAAGGCGCGCAAGTAGCTCAGGCCGGAATAGCCGGTGCCGAAATCATCCATCGCGATGCCGACCCCGAGCGCGCGCAATCCATGCAAAGTGGCGAGGTTGGTTTTGCTTTCCTCCAGAATTACGGATTCCGTGATCTCGAGTTCGAGCCGCGCCGCCGGCAATCCCGTGCTTTCGAGCGTCGCGACAACCAATTGAGTCAAGTTGCCTTTCTTGAACTGAACCGGCGAAAGATTCACCGCGACTTTCATATTGTCCGGCCATTTCGCCGCTTCGGCGCAGGCTTGCCGCAGCACCCATTCGCCGATCGGGACAATCAAGCCGGTCTCCTCGGCGAG
>JBQTKC010000305.1:0-2465 GCA_052386575.1 Beijerinckiaceae bacterium | reverse complement strand
CTCACATCAAAAAAACCAAGCCGCCCCATCGCGAAAACCCCGCTCTTACCGCCCGCGAACCTTGCATCCGATTCGCGCGGCGCTGGGTAGCACAATTTTTCGAGGCGCCCAAGAGCTACGGCGTGGGCGCACGCACCCCAGCCTTGGATTGACTAGCGAGGTGAGTAATGGTCTCTGAATCCGACGATGATGATGAAGCCAGTACGGCTTTGCCCGCTCTCATACAGCAGCTCAGGGAGACAAACAGACGTTCACAGTTTTTTATTGCACAATTCTGGCAGGTACCGTTCGCATACAGTGCCATCAGCGGCGTGGTATTAGGCCATCTACTTAAATTAAATGCGAACATAGTAAGGCCACTTAGTTTCGTCGTAGCATTTATAGGATTGTGCGTAATTGGACACATGATTGCCATGGACAGGGGCAATCGTCGAGCGACAAGCAATCTTCGCGCTACCGAAATCCGACTTGGACTAGATAAAGTTGACGGAATGACGTTGGCGAAAATACTTCCTTGGCCATACAAATTACCCATGTATGCAATCGCATGTGTAATCACCATTGCTTACGCATACATTGGAACATGCTCCTCGTTCATGGCAGATGCTCAGTGACAGTTCTCAAAAGGCCGCGGGATTCAGGTTCACCCGTTGCGGCGTATTATTGCGACAACGGGGCAAGCCCCCATACGATCATCGACGCAACGGGATTTTGCGTAAGCGGCCCACATCAGAAGTGCAACCGCAGCCCCTCGCGAACGCTCTAGCTTTCAACGACCACAATTTCGAGATGCGTCATGATGACACCCTTACTATTAGCCCGCCGCGACCGGCTGCTCGGCCTTATCGGCAAAAAGCGGATCATCATGGGCATACTCAATGTGACTCCAGATTCCTTCTCGGATGGCGGCAGGTTTTTCGCCCCCGAAGCCGCTATGGAACAGGCCAGAAAACTTGCTGCCGAGGGTGCCGATATCATCGACATTGGCGCCGAATCGACTCGCCCAGGGCATATTCCTGTCCCAGCGGATGAGGAGCTCGCCCGGCTCGAGCCCATTCTCGGGAGACTGACGCGTTCCATCGATATTCCGTTTTCGATCGATACCTCCAAAGCCAAGGTCGCGCGCAGGGCAACAGAACTCGGCGCGAGCGTCATCAACGATGTTTGGGGACTGCAACGCGATCCCGCCATGGCCGAGACCGTCGCCGAGACCGGCGCGGCGGTGGTTCTCATGCACAACCGCGATGGCGTCGATCCGAGCCTCGACATCGTCGCGGACATCCGCCGCTTCTTCGACCGTTCGTTGCGCCTCGCCGCAAACGCGGGAATCCCCTCGGCGCGTCTCATTCTCGATCCCGGCATAGGCTTTGGCAAAAGCCGGGCGCAAAATTTCGCGGCTTTGGCCAATCTTGCCGCGTTGAAGGACTATGGCCTTCCCATCCTTGTCGGGGTATCGCGTAAATCGCTGCTCGCCGGGCTTACGCCTGTCGAGACAAGTCTCGTTTGCACGCTCGCCGCAAATCTCGCGGCGGCCGCCAACGGCGCCTCCATATTCCGGGTTCACGATGCGGCCGAGCACGCCGCCGCCTTCAAGATTTTCGATGCCGTCTCCCGCCGCTGACCTTTTGGGCGCCGGCCCGCTGACCAACATCGGCCTTGGGCTCGGGAGCAATATCGGCGACAAGGCGCGCAACATCGCGCGGGCGCTGGAACTGCTGGAAGAGCGCGGTATTGTCCGCGTAACAGTGGTTTCGTCGATCTACCGTACAAAGCCTTGGGGTTATGTGGAGCAGGACTTTTTCGCCAACGCCTGCGCTTTGGGCGAAACCCACTTGGCGCCGCTCGAACTCCTTGCCGCGGCCAATGCGGTCGAGATCGACATGGGCCGGAAACCTTCGGTCCGCTGGGGCCCGCGCCTCATCGACATCGATATTCTCTTCCATGGCGATGCGTCATTCGCGCATGCAAAATTGAATTTGCCGCACAAGGATCTTTTTGAACGCGCGTTCGTTCTGGTGCCCTTGGCGGAAATCGCTCCTCGCTTAAAAATTTCCGGCCGTTCCATTGCAAAGGCCGCCGCGCGGTTTGCCGCCGAGCCACTTGAAAAATGGGACGTGAGCGGCCAGCGCCGGTGAATACGAGAAGATTTCGCCGCTTGCGGCGTCACTCAAATATCAGCTGCATCTTGGTGATCAGCCGGTTGAAAAATGCACTTGGCAGATAGCAATATTCGTTAATCGCAAGCGGCGCGTCCTTGCAGCGCCGGTGCTCGGGGCTCCATTCATATCCCTCCTTGCTTAAACATGCGGCGAGCGACTTGTTGATGGCACTCGGGTAACTAGGGCCTGTGTTCAGTTAGGGGATTCCCGAATCACTTTTTCTCTGACTCATAGGTGGCCGGCCAGAGGAGGGGCCGACCGATGCGACGTTATGCATTACGCGACGATCAATGGGAACAGATCAAG
>JBQTKC010000304.1:0-2175 GCA_052386575.1 Beijerinckiaceae bacterium | reverse complement strand
GGGCGGCGTCGGCAAGACGACGACGGTCGTCAGCCTGGCGGAGGCGCTGGCGGCGGACGATCTCAGCGCCTCTGTTCTCGTGGTCGATCTCGATCCAGGAGCGAGCGCGTCGGTGTGTCTCGCGGGGGAAAATCTCCTAGCGGAGATGATTACTGGCGACCGCACGGTCGAGGCATTCCTAGAGGATCGCCTTCGATACCATGAGAAAACGAAACTCGCTCCGAAGATTCGTAATGCCGTGTGCGCCACGACGCATGCCGGATACCAACTCAAGATTTCGCTTTTGCCGTGCGGCCCACATCTGCGAGTGGTCGAGCGCGAAATCATCTATCATCTTACTGAAAGGCACTTCGACATGAAAGGCATCGAAGGCCAGACGTGGGAACTGTTCGAGCAGGAATTCGTGCCGCTCGGCAAAACCTACGATTATGTGATCTTTGATTGTCCGCCGGGCATTTCGCCGCTGAGCGAAGCGGCGATCCGGGCAAGCGACCTTATCATTGTTCCAACGATCCCTGATTCTATTTCGGTTTTCGGATTAAAGGCCTTCATCGACATCTTCTGGAAAGCGCCGCATGGCAGTCTTCCACGGCCAAAGCGATTGCCGCACGTCCTTGTCACCAGGTTCCTGAGGACCGTCAAGCAACACAGAGAGGTCGTCGAAGGGCTGGAGGAGGCGGCCAAACAAAAGGTTCCGGTTATCCGGTTGCTCAGGACGAAAGTACAGCAAGCCGCGGCGCTCGCCGCAGCCTTGGGAAAGGGCGACGAGGTACTAACGTTCAGCAGGAGATACGGAGAGGTGACTTATGTGCTTGACCAACTCGTGCAGGAGCTGAGGGGAATTCTTCATGGCAATTGATATCGACGGAATCGCGGTCCTCCACGCGATCGCTGGTAACCCCCTGGTATTCCCGGACGTCGCGCCGGAGCTTAGTAGAGTTGCGCGAACGCTTGTCGTCAAGCAACTTAAGGCGAAAGCAACGACTCTCGAAGGCCTGCGGCACATTCATGGAGCAATCGGCGGCGAGGCGTTTGTGCTTATCCTCGACGATTTGGGCGACTCCGGCAGCGCTTCTCTCGTAAAGAAGCTCGACAAGGAGAATTTGGAACTCAAGACCGCGTTGCCCGCATGGAACCGCAAACGGCTTGCCGATCTCGCGAGCGGCGCGGCTTCACTAGCGGAGAAAGCGTCGAAGCCCGCGCCGGCGAGGAGAGCAGTAAAACCTGGCCAGTCGCCCGAGCAAAAAGCGCTGGCCAGTTCGCTCAAGGCGGTTAAAACAAGAGAGCTAGGTAAGGTGCGCGACCTTTGGCGGGAGCACGGCGCCACAAGCTTCGCCCTTGTTCTCGGCGGCCTGACCGAAAAACAGACTCAAGGTCTCGCCAAGAAACTCGACAAAGACAATCCAGATATCGCCAGAAGTTCGGTAGAAGCGCTCCGGCAACGAATCGCCGACCTTGCGAGCGGCGTCGCCGAGCCGGAAAGCATCTTAGAGAGCAAGGCGATGGCTGCTTCAGCGGCTCGACTGACGAACAAAAGAGCCTAGTGCTTGGCGGAATGTCCATTACCGGTAATCGCCGGCGATCGCCATGACCTCTGTAGAGCTCAAGCTCGCGCCGCCGCCGAGCGCGCCATCGACGCTTTCGGTCGACAGCAGTTCTGCGGCATTGGCCGGGCGGACCCGATCGCCTTTTTCATCGCGCAAGATTTAGGCTGGATTGGAAGCTAGATTAAAGTGGGGCCCTATGCGCGAGATCGGCGCTTTTGAAGCGAAGAACAAGCTCGGCCTGTTGCTCGGCCAAGTCGAGCGCGGCGAAGAGATCATCATCCCCCGGCCTGGTCGCCGGGGGGCCCAGCTCGTCCATGCCGGCCACGGCTTCGATCGCGGGAAAGCGCGCCGCGCCGCCTCCGGTTTGCGCGATGCGAGCCGCGGCATCGTGCTCGGCGGGTTGAAGATCAAGTATCTCATCGACGAAGGCCGGCGGCGCACGGCGCCTGAAACCGGAACACGCCGTCGAAGACTATGGGGCGGAACCCGGACGGTGCGGGAGGAAGACGATCGGCCGGTAAATTCCCGCAATCGCCATGAACTCGGTAGAGCTGAGCGACGCGCCGCCGGCGAGCGCGCCATCGACGTTTTCGACCGACAAGAGTTCCGCGGCATTGGCCGGCTTGAC
>JBQTKC010000303.1:0-6073 GCA_052386575.1 Beijerinckiaceae bacterium | reverse complement strand
CCCTCGAAAATGGCGCGGGCCTGCATTTCGGCGATTTCGGGAAAGACGATCAAGAGCCGGCAGCCGCGAAAACCCAGCATCGGGTTATATTCATGAAGCTCCGCGGCGCGCTGGGCGAGCTTTTGCGGCGAAATGCCCATGGGTTCTGCGGCCGCCGCGAAATCCGCCTCGGTTCGCGGCACAAACTCGTGCAGCGGCGGATCGAGCAGACGGATCGTCACCGGCAGACCCGGCATGCTCTCGAACAGCCCGGTGAAATCGGCGCGCTGGATTGGCAATAGCTTGGCGAGCGCGGCGCGTCTGCCGGCCTCATCCCCGGCAAGGATCATTTCGCGGAATGCACCAATCCGTTCGGCTTCGAAAAACATGTGCTCGGTACGGCAGAGGCCAATCCCTTCCGCGCCGAACTTTTGCGCCACGCGCGCGTCCCGCGGCGCGTCGGCATTGGCCCGAACGCCCATGCGGCGGACCGCATCGGCCCACTCCATCAGGATCGTAAATTCGTCCGAAAGTTCGGGCTGGCGCATTTTCACGGCACCCTTGAACACCTGTCCGGTAGCGCCATCGATGGTCAGCACGTCTCCCCGGCTAAAAGTGAGGCCCGCCGTGGTCATCGTCGCGTTCGCATAATTGACCCTGATCGTGCCGGCGCCCGAGACGCATGGCTTGCCCATTCCGCGCGCGACAACCGCGGCGTGGGACGTCATGCCGCCGCGCGTCGTCAGAATTCCTTCCGCCGCGTGCATCCCCAAAATATCCTCGGGACTTGTCTCGATGCGTACCAAAATGACCTTGCGGCCTGCGCTCTTCATTTGCGCGGCGTCGCTTGGGTCAAACACGATCTCGCCGCTGGCCGCCCCCGGCGATGCCGGCAGGCCGGTGGCGATGACCTGCCGCGGCGCGCTTGGATCGAGCGCCGGGTGCAAGAGTTGCTCGAGCGCGGAGGGATCGACGCGCGCGATCGCCTCTGCCTTGCTGATCGATCCTTCATGTGCCATATCGACGGCGATGCGCAGCGCGGCTTTGCTGGTGCGCTTGCCGTTGCGTGTCTGCAACATCCATAATTTGCCCCGCTCGATAGTGAATTCCACGTCCTGCATGTCGCGGTAGTGGGTTTCGAGAAGCGCCGCCGCGCGCGCGAATTCGGCGAAAACCCCGGGCAGTGCCGCTTCCATTGAAGGCTCCTTGGCCCCCGCCGCGATGCGCGCCGCCTCGGTGATGTTATGCGGCGTCCGGAGGCCCGCGACCACGTCCTCGCCCTGGGCATTGAAAAGGAACTCTCCGTAAAGTTCCCTCGCCCCGGTCGAAGGATTGCGAGTGAAGGCGACGCCCGTCGCCGAGGTTTCGCCCATATTGCCAAACACCATGGCCTGAATAGTGACCGCGGTGCCAAGGCTCGCCGGGATGCCGTGCAGCCGCCGGTAGGCCACCGCGCGCGGATTCATCCAGGACTCGAACACGGCGCCGATGGCGCCCCAGAGTTGTTCGCGCAGATCTTGCGGAAACGGCTTGCCCGAGGTTTTTTCAACCGTTGCCGTGAAATCAGCGATCAGCTTTTTTAAATCCTCGGACGATAGCTCCGTATCGAGAGTTACCCCTTTGTTTTCCTTATAATACTCCAATATTTCTTCGAAGACGTGATGTTCGATCCCCAACACCACGCTTGCATACATTTGAATAAAACGGCGGTAGGAATCATAGGCAAAGCGCGGATCGCCCGAGCGCTTCGCCAACGCCTCGACCGTGATCTCGTTCAGTCCGAGGTTTAAGACGGTATCCAGCATGCCGGGCATCGACTCCCTTGCTCCCGACCGGGCCGAGACGAGGAGCGGATCGCGCGCGTCGCCCAAGCGGCGGCCGGTGAGCCGGCCAACCGAGCCGAGCGCGGCCTCAACCTCGGCGGTAAGACTTGGCGGAAGTTTTTTTCCATTGTCATAAAAGTAAGCGCAAACTTCGGTGGTGATCGTGAACCCCGGCGGAACCGGCAGCCCGAGCCTTGCCATCTCGGCGAGGCCGGCTCCCTTGCCTCCCAAAAGGTCTCGCGGCGCGCTTTCGCCTTCGGCCTCGCCCTGACCGAAAGTGTAAACCCATTTTTCCATCGTGAACCTTTACGCGCGGATGACGGCAAAAGAGCCGTTCGCGAACCTTGGCCGCAAGCGTCTCGTTTCAAGACATCTCGTTTCATCGCCCATTGTGCGGGCGCATCTTCGTTGCCAGTTCAATGGCGCCGCAAACGCAGCCCGAACGCCATCCACGCCGCGCCCCAAAACGCGAGATCGAGGCCGAGGAGGATGCCCAGGATCACGAAACTATTCGCCGGCCAGCCCGCGACGATCAATACCCCAACGAGTGCTGTGAGCACCCCAGCGAGCAAAACGGGGCCTCGCAGTGGAGCGCCGAGATGGACCCCGAGATAGATCCGTACAACGCCGGTCGCTATCATTCCCGCGCCGAGCACCAAAGTAAAAAAGGCCGCCGCGATCAAGGGCTGAGCAAGCGCAAAAGCCGCGACGACGATGTAGGCAAGTCCGGCACAAATCCAAACCACGAACCGCCGCCATGTCTTGGCACCAAGACCTGTGGCAATCTCGGCGGCGCCGGCGACGATCATGAAAACCGCGATCGCATAGACGGAGGCGATGGTCGCCGATACGACAAGGACAAGGGCAACCGCGCCCATGCCGGCGATCAAGGCACCCAATGCGACGATCCAGCGCCAGCGCGGCCTAAGACTTTCGATCACCCTGCGCAAATTTTCCGGCGGTTCCGGAAACGGCCCGGTCTTGATCGAATAGGACATCGATTTGATCCTTCTCCAAATCCTTAACCAGCTTGGCGGTTCTCGGGTTCCACGGCCATTTATCTTTCCTGGATCCTCGGCGTCGCTCTCCGCTCCAGCTCATATTGAACTTTGCATGCGTGGCAAAGTTTCGTTATTGGCAACCAAGGACAATGCCAAAATGCATTGACAACTCCCAGGCGCCGTGCGAACTTATATATATCGGTAAACAACTGTGCATTTATCGTTTCTCGTAATCGTCACTCATTGACCTCTCCGCCTCGTACGTGCCACGATCTCGCCATGACATAAAGGAGGAGGGTTACGTAACGTGGGGAACCGCGAACGGCATATAGGCAATGACCGCCGCAAGCAGGCCGATCTTGTAGCGTTAGGCCGCGAGCCATGTTCACGAAACACTTCGGCAAGCCGCCATTCGAAACGTGGAGCATGATCGCGCGGAGATGGCGGCATGGCGGCTCGGCGACCCCAACTGTGATCAAAAAGTCGCGATCTCACGGAAAAGTATGCTGCATGTTGGACTTGGAACGGGTTGGCGTTGCGGGTTACCCTTTTGTTCGCTAATCAACATTTGACAGCTCGGCTAGGCGAAGCCTTACCTTATCATAGTCTTGCAACGTTTCGCCGTCTTCGCACGTTCTGGTCCAGCTCAAAGAGGCGCGCGTGACGACAACTTCAAAGACTCCGCTTCTCGACACAATTGAATCGCCCGCCGATTTGCGGCGCCTGAAGGAGTCTGATCTCGCCCAAGTCGCGGCCGAACTGCGGATCGAGACAATTGATGCGGTCTCGGTGACGGGCGGCCATCTCGGTGCCGGGCTTGGCGTGGTCGAGCTTACGGTAGCACTTCATTATGTTTTCGATACACCGGGCGACCGTTTGGTTTGGGACGTGGGCCACCAAGCCTATCCTCATAAGATTCTCACCGGCCGGCGCGACCGTATCCGGACCTTGCGGCGGGGCGGCGGCTTGTCGGGGTTCACCAAACGCACCGAGAGTGAATACGATCCTTTTGGCGCCGCGCATTCCTCGACGTCAATCTCGGCTGGACTCGGAATGGCCGTGGCTAACACGCTGGCGGCCAAGAAAACCCACGTCATTTCCGTCATCGGGGATGGCGCGATGTCCGCCGGCATGGCCTATGAGGCGATGAACAATGCGGGCGCCATGCATTCGCGCCTCATCATCGTGCTTAACGACAATGATATGTCGATCGCGCCTCCGGTCGGCGCCTTGTCCGCCTATCTTGCACGGCTTGCCTCTGGCGGCACCTACCGCTCGGTGCGCGAAACGGCGAAGCAGCTCGGCCGCCATCTGCCCAAATTCATCTATGACAGGGCCCGCAAAACCGAGGAATTTGCCCGGAACTTTTGGGCCGCTGGAACCTTGTTCGAAGAGCTAGGGATTTATTATGTCGGACCGATCGACGGCCACAATCTCAACCATTTGCTTCCGGTGCTTAAAAATGTCCGGGATCACGATATCGGGCCAATCTTGGTCCATGTCGTGACCCAGAAAGGCAAGGGCTACGCGCCCGCCGAGGCGTCGAGCGACAAATATCATGGCGTCAACACCTTCGATGTCGTCACCGGCATCCAGGTGAAACCCAAGGCGAACGCGCCTTCCTATACGCGGGTCTTCGCCGATGCCCTGATCGCCGAGGCGCGAGAGGACAACAAGATCGTCGCGATTACCGCCGCGATGCCCAGCGGCACGGGCCTCGATATTTTCCAAAAAGTCTTTCCCGAGCGCGCGTTTGATGTGGGAATTGCAGAGCAGCACGCGGTTACCTTCGCGGGCGGCCTTGCGACGGAAGGCTTCAAGCCCTTCTGCGCTATCTATTCGACCTTCCTCCAGCGCGCCTATGACCAAGTTGTGCATGACATTGCCATACAGAAATTGCCGGTGCGCTTCGCAATCGACCGCGCGGGCCTCGTTGGCGCCGACGGCGCAACCCACGCGGGATCGTTCGATACTTCCTACCTCGGGATCCTTCCGGGATTCGTCGTCATGGCGGCGGCCGACGAAGCCGAGCTTGTGCATATGGTGGCAACCGCCGCGGCCTATGACGAAGGGCCGATCGCCTTTCGCTATCCGCGTGGCGACGGAGTCGGCGTCGACCTGCCCGCAAAAGGGAAAATCCTGGAAATCGGCCGCGGCCGGGTTGTGCGCGAAGGCACCAAAGTTGCCATCCTGTCGCTTGGCACACGCTTGGCGGAGGCATCAAAGGCCGCGGAGGATCTCGCGACTTACGGCGTCTCGACGACGGTCGCCGACGCGCGCTTCGCCAAACCCCTCGATCTGGATCTTCTCTTCCGCCTCGCGGCAAACCACGAAGTCCTAATCACGATAGAGGAAGGTTCCGTCGGCGGCTTCGGTTCCTTCGTGATGCAATCGCTCGCCGAGCACGGAGCGTTCGACGGCATTTCGGCACGGAGCATATCATTCCGGTCGATGGTCTTGCCCGACCGCTTCCTCGATCATGACAAGCCGGAAAAACTCTATGCCGGCGCGGGGCTCGACGCGAAAGGCATTGTCGCCAAGGTGCTAGCAACGCTTGGCCGCGTCAGCGACGCAAGAAAGAGCATGATCGCGTGAGCGCGCGGTCATTGCGCAATGCCGATTATTGATCGTTGATAGATGGAGTCGGAACTTGTTCATGATCTTTTGATGAAAAGAGCGTGGAGAGCGAGGGCGGCCATCGGAAGGTTTGCGTTCAACTTGCTCGCCGTTTTTCCGGGCGCCCGTGACGAGTTATAAGTAGTTATTCCAGAAGGTGACGCCCGCCACGGCGGAGAGCTGGTTCCAAGCGGAGCTGTATCGCAGGACTGGCGTCTTGCCTTTGGCAGCCCGGGGCATAATCGTGGCACATGAAGAGCCTTGTTTGCGGCGGCAATTTAAAAAGCCGCTGGATGGAACGATAGAGCGCCCGGGCATCCCCGCCGGGGAGATCGCATCGCGCCGTTCCAAGGTCGACGAGGTAACTGATCGACTCGGTCACCTTTTCTAGGAACGGGATGATCCGCGCGCCCATGCCTTGCTCCGCTTTGACAGCGAGGGACATCACTTGATTCTAAATCATACCGTGACCAAGAGTCTCTGGCGGCAAGCCATATGATACGGTTTCCGAGCGATCGACTCGGTTCGGATAGTGTGCGGATAGTTCTGCAAAATCGGCTAAGGCGGCCATGGTATGCGGGTGATGTTCAACGTCACCAACCCTTTGCAGAGGGAGCAGACCATGACCAAGGGCGAGGATAAATCGAAGGTTGT
>JBQTKC010000302.1:0-2421 GCA_052386575.1 Beijerinckiaceae bacterium | reverse complement strand
AAGTTTGGGAAAATCGATAAATTACTCCGATTCGCTCCGGAGGAGGCCTGGAAACCACTACTCGAAGCGAAGGACGTCAAGCTAACACTGGCGACGCTTCACAAGATCCCGGAATGGGATCAGAACCTCGTTTTTCCGTTCAAGGAGATTGCCTACTACCAGAAGGCTGCGTGAAGCTGCCGCACCCCTCAGACCCGCACGGCGACAAGGAAGGCGCCCTGCCGCGGGCACAAGTGCTCAATGTGCTATATCGACATGGCGTTACCGTTAAGCCACGTGACGAATACGCGCAGCTAGAAAAGAACGACATCATCGAACGCCATCAGTTACCGGAAGTAGTAGGAGGCTTGCTCATTCGGCGTTTGTCCCGAGTCTTCGAGATCCCGATTCAGGAGTTCTATTTCCCTCGCCGTTCAGATGTTCATTGATGTTTACGATTTATTCCACAACGGCACTGCAGTCAGCCTATCTTTTCGTCGCTCCTCCGTTCAGTCGACCGTCCGGAGCCGAGCCGTGCCCGTTGACCCTGCCCTAACACCGACGGATCGATCGCTAGGTCGAATAGCGTGACGTGGTCCGGCAGCGCATCGTCGAGGATCGCCGCCACGATGTCCGGTGCTAGCGTGGTCAGGTTGACCATCCGGCTCACGTAGCTGCTATCGACTCCTTCCTTCCGGGCAAGCTCCCGCAGCGACTTCACCACGCCGGACTCGAGCATGGCGAGCCAGCGGTGTCCATAGGCCAGGGCCAGTTGCAGTGGTGTTGGCTCGCCGCCCCAGGGTCGCGTGGTCCCCGCCGCGTCACCGAAAGGGTAACGACCTCCCGCCGCTTGATTTGAAGGGGACCGAGATGGTCAGCCCGGTCGTCGCTGGCGGGAATGACCTGCGGTTCGCCGGTCCTGTTGATGCGAGTCAAGCTCATGCGGCAACCTCCTCCATCCACATCGCTTACCTGCTCAGGCCGCAATTCGAGCGCCAGCATCTCGATGCCATTCCGCCGCAGCCGCACCTCAATGTCGCGCGGCGACACGATGACTCTCTCGACCAAGCCGCACAATGCGCTGCTGCTCGGCCGCGAAGATCTTTTCCCAAATCGCATCCAGCCGGGTCATAGCGACCGTGACCTGCGCTTCGTCCAGGGTAGGGTCGAGCTCGACGGCCCGGACGACCACGTCAGCCACCATCCCCGGCGCTCGCAGGATGCCGCGCAGTTGCTCAAGCGCCGCCGCCTCGAGCTCGGCGGCCGGGAGGCGTGCTAGACCGGAGGCGCCATGCTCCTCGTTGTCGCGGGCCGGCAGGTAGTAGCAGTAAGGCCGTCCTGCGCGTGAACCAGCAGCCGCCGAACGCGCAGTGTGTCCGGGACTGGTTCCAGCCGAAACTCGACGCCGCCCGTGTCAAGCTTCAAGACCGATTCCTCATGCTCCGCCACCAGCAGGCGGCGGGGAGACATAAGACGAGTTCATCGAGCTTTGCCGGGATTCCGCGGATGTCAGCGGTTCCAGCGAGCGCAGTATCTTTACGGCCTGTCGGGAGAGTGGCACGATAAATCTCCTGCCGCATCTTCACCCGCTCGGCGCGATTGCAGGTATCATTAACTTACTTTCCGGAGATCGAGGCGTTGGAGCAATCGGCGAGCACTGGGGACGAGGTAGGGATGGCTGCTAACAGTGCACGAACAGCCAAACGGCGGGGGCCTGGAAAGCCCTTTGCGCCTGGCGTGAGCGGTAATCCCAGCGGCCGTCCTCGCGTGATTGGTGAACTTAGGGGCCTGGCCCGGCAACACACACTGGGAGCAATTCAGACCCTCGTGGAGGTCATGGAGGCCGGCGAATCGGGCAGCGCGCGGGTGGCTGCGGCAATGCGTTGCTCGATCGCGGGTATGGCAAGCCACGAACCGCTCAGCCGATGCCCACCGGCCTTGAGGCCGAGCTTCGAGCGCTGACCGATGAGGAACTCGAAGCGCGGATCGCTGAGTTGTTGGGCGTGACGGGGGTTAAGACGAGGCAAGAAAGCAATATACTACTCATGCAGTTACGGAAGCGATTCGATAGAGACCCCACCATCGAAAAAAGGAACGGGATCGAGATACCCGGAAACCTGGTTTGCGTTCTTATGGTGGATCGGGAACTGGCTAGCATAGAAACCGAGGTTCAGCATCATATACACCTCATTGCGCGGTATGTCGAACTCCTCATGACCTACGCTTCAGAACAATAGGCGTAAGTTGAACCGCCGGCGATTTGGAACGCGCCGCTCTTAGATCACCGATGCCGATACAAACCACTGAACAGATCGTCGACGAAATCCGCCACGGCAAAATGGTCATCATCATGGATGACGAGGACCGTGAGAACGAAGGCGATTTCTTGATCGCGGCCAGTTGCGTGCGGGCCGAGGACATCAATTTCATGGCGCGCCATGG
>JBQTKC010000301.1:0-1626 GCA_052386575.1 Beijerinckiaceae bacterium | reverse complement strand
ACGCCCACAATTTGGCCGTAACGCGCCAAGAGTTGATACATTTCACTGTTGCTGTCCCGGCGTAGAGTCCCGTAAACGAACAGATAGTCAGGAGTCATTTTCTCTGGTCCGTTCGGCGTATTTATTTTAGCAACTGCAATATCCTTCAAACCCCTGAGGTTGAAGTTATTCAAGTATAAGAATGGGCATTACGGATATCGTTGTCGCTATCGATCATCGGCGCCCCTCTAACAGGCCAGGGTTCTTTGAGACCGGTCACGGCGCATGGCCAATGCGAAGGTTTCACGAAACGCTAGACCAGCAGCGCGATTTACTTATGGATTGGACCGGCGCGGCGATGGAAGGCACGGATCTTCCGCAACACCGGGGTATCGTATAAGCGGGGGGTTTCCACCGCAAAGGTAAGCCAGCCAAATACGTCGCGGTCGTCAGCGTCCAGCAAGCGTTCATAATCGTCAAGCTCGCTACTGCCAAGGCTTCCGAGTTCGGCGTCGGCGAAACGGCCAAGAACAAGATCCATTTCACGCATTCCGCGATGCCAGGAACGAAACAGAATACGGCGCCGTCTTGCCTCCAGGCTCAAGGTGGATGCGTTGAGGCAAGGCATGTTGCGCTCCATCTCCCGCCTCTTATGCAGCGGCTAGCCAATCGCGCGCGATCTTGCCCCAATTGAGATAGGCGTCGAGGAGTCCGAGGGCGATGAGCCCATAGCCCCAATAGTCCAGCCGAAGCCCGAAGAAATTGCTCCGCTTTCCAGGATGATCGAGGATTCTGCCGCAAAGGACGCAGGGCGGGCCCCACAACAAAAACATGAAGGCGCTGGTTGTTTCCCGGCTCAGATGTAACGCGGTGCCCAGTCCGCCCGCGATAAATACGGCAACGAGAAAGAAAACGGCGACCAAATATCCAAAGCGAGAAAAGAAGTTCATGGCTCGGCCGCGTGCTGCTGGGCGAAATCGCATCTTGTCATACCGCGAAAGGGCGTGCCGCCGCCAGCGCGGACTTAACCGGCATGAAAGCAAGGCCAGCGCGGGAGCATAGCTTGCGTTGAGCGGAACGGCAGATCGATGCCGTGAGAGGGATTTTGACGCCGGGGGCCAGCATGCGGAGCCGCATCCGGTTGTTTAGACCCGCACCCCGTGCGGTTACGTCAAGTGCGTTCAAAACCGCCGGGAGCTAGCCCCATTTTAAGGGTTTGCGCAGATAAGGCGATGCATCGCGCCGGCGCTTTTGCTATGCTGGGGCTCATGCTTAAGCGCGCCGCTTCCACAACCAAGTGGAGGCATTCGCCCGCGGGGTCGCTTTGTCCATGCTGTTCAAGCGGCCTTGCATCACAACTCATAGGCAAAATCCAATAAGGTTGAGACATGGACCGCAATCTCGTGCTCGTGCGCCACGGCCAAAGTGACTGGAACCTGAAAAACCTGTTCACCGGCTGGAAGGATCCAGATCTCACCGCCAAGGGCGAGGAGGAAGCGCGCACGGCCGGCAAAACCCTCAAGGCGGCCGGTATTTCCTTCGATCGCGCCTTCACCTCAAATCTCGTCCGCGCGCAACGCACCTTGCGTTTGATTCTCGCCGAGCTCGGCACGCCCTATATCGAAACCGCGCGCGACCGGGCCCTCA
>JBQTKC010000300.1:0-19332 GCA_052386575.1 Beijerinckiaceae bacterium | reverse complement strand
GAACGCCGCTGGTAAGCTTTGGATCGTCACGCAATGTGGCATTGGGGGTGCTCCTTGACGGTGAGTCTCGACAACCCGCCCGAGTACCCCCTCTCACCGCTGACACAAACTCCCGTACATCACCGCCCGGGTCTGCGAAACCGATGGGCTCCGCAGGTTTCGCCGCGCTTGTCAAAACGCCGATGGCGGCGTGAGAATGCGCATTGCTCCTTCCTCTCGAGAGTTGCAGCCTCCGGCAAACCCGGAGCGGTTCACTCTCCGCTAATCGCGGCTATTTTCAGCCGCCGGCGGCATTCCTGGCGGTCTTTGGGCTTCCAGGGATTCCAATACGGCTTTCTCAAGCGCGATGGCCTGGTCGTAGGACGCCGCGGCCTCCTCCTTCCGCCGTGTCAAATCGTCGATGCGCTCCCTCTGTTGTCGCATTTGCCGCTCGCGTTGTTCTTCGGGGATCTTGATGACTTTCTCATCCACCTTTTCGAACAGGGGACGCCTCAGCGTCTGCTCGAGCCAGGTGGCGTTCTGCCTTAGGAGTTCATCGAGCGTCATGCGAGTATCCTTTTGTCAGGAGGCGATCATGTTGAAATCGGCGGCCGGCGCCGGGAAGTCCGGATGGTTGACGGTTCCGCCCGAGGTGACGTTGCCGATGAACGGCCCCGGCATGCCGTTGAAGTTCACGGAAGGGAACGAACGGGCGAGCGACTTGATGTGGTTGCCCATGACGATGGCCCGGCGCCCCACGAGCCATACCGTGGCACCTTGTCCAGGTGTGAAGACCGGCGCCGAGATGTGCGAACAATAGTTATGATCGAACGAGACGCGCTCGAAGCGGAAAAAGAACTGGGGGCTCAGTTGTGTTTGGCGGAGTTCGACCAACGCGGTGCGGCCGTTGCCGATGAATTTGTTGCCGTGAATCTGGATGGCAAAACCAAGAGTCAATTCGTTGGCGCCCTGCGAGAGCTCGAATAACCCGCGCATGACCAGCGCGCGGTCCTCCCGCTGGGGATCGCGCGCGAAGACGTTCGAATAGGTGACGAGATTGCCCTCGACCCGCGCCTCGAGCACGAGATCGCCGTAGATGCCGTAGTCGGCGATCGACGTTGCCCCCTCGCCGCCGTTGCTGCCGGTATCCATGATTTCGTTCGCCGAGATATGGGCTTCGCCGCCGACGGCAAGGCATCCAACCGCAAAGGCGGTATTGGGCATCGCGATCCCGCATCTCACGAGACGGTTCTCGACGATATCGAGCCGCGCCGTGGTCAGGATGGCGTAAATGCCCCAGAAGTCGAGTTGATCGAGCCGGTTGCCGGCGATCCGCGGGCCGACCTCTTGAAACAATGTGATGCCGACCCCGCCGCCGCGACAGTCGTTGGAAGAAATGCAATTCTGCCGGCCGCTGCTGAAGAGGGCCGCGGCGAACGCGCCGCCGATGCGGTTGCTGGAAACATGCGAGGAGGAGACCCGCGTTCCAAAAATAGCGAAGCCTACCTGTCCGTTGAGCGCTTCGATGAGGTTGCCTTCGATGACAAGGTTCGCGGCGCCGGTGCACAGGATGCCGTGTTGGGGTCCGCTCAGCGCGTTGCCGGCGATGATCCCGGCCAATACTGGCTTTGGATTTTCCGGCCCGGCTCCGCCGATCTGGATCGCGACCGGTCCCAGGAAATCGAGTCCGCGCCGCGAGGAACGCACGACATTGCCGCTGACCTCGCAGAAAGAGCCGGATACGCGGATACCGACATAGAAGCGGTCGCCATGGCTGACGCGGTTGCCGGACACCCTACAGTAGTCGGCGCCGATATCGATCGCGACCGGCCTGGCGGCGGCACTGCTGCCTTCCGGCAAGGCCGGACACACGACGATGTTGCCGGTCACGAAGGAAAGATCGGCCAGCGAATCGGCGTCTCCGAACGGCTGGTCGTTCAGGAGTATTCCAAGCAAGGCGCCTGAAATGGCGTTGCGAGTGATCCGGCATGGGAAAGGGGATCCCATATAGGCAACGCCCAGGACCGCTGGCTCTCCCTCGGGGCCAGCAATTTCGATCGTATTTTCGTCGGCCTCGAAACCGTCCGAGCGCTCGCGCACCAGAATGCCGCCCGCAAGACTTTGGAAGCGGCACGACAGGACGCTCAGCCGGCCGGCGGCGGCGGCATGGATGCCAATGAAATTCACGCGATCGGTGGCGCTCATCCCGCAATGGGAGATGCGCACGCGCGCCGCGGCGGCGATCGTGACCACTCCATCTCCGGCAACGCGGGTGGAATTCGCTGCAAAGTCGATGCCCAGCACATCGATACCCTCGATCCGGAAGCCCGCCGGATTGCCTATGAAGAGAACCGGCCCGCTGCCCTGCGACTGCACAGTAGTTCCCGGGCTCTCGGCTTTTAGTTCAATGCTGCCGCGGGCGATCCGCAGTGGTTCGCGGATGACATGCGTCCCGGTCTTGAGGCACACGCAGCCCCCCTGCGCGGGCAAGGCGTCGATTCCGGCCTGGATGCTTTCTCCCGGCCGGACGATGATCGTGCAGCAGCAATCGCCGCGCTGTTGCGGCGGCGGACGGCAGTCGGTGATCGCGGGCTCCGTTGCGCCGCTGAGCCCATTGATCGCCGCAATCTGCATATAGTGATGCACGATGCCGCGCGGCGGCGCGACGGTAAACTCGTCGATTTGCGCGGTCGCCGTGCGCGCCCAGATCAACCAGTAATCGCCGGCGCGGAACGATCCACCTGCGGGATCGGTCGAGAATTCGATTTCGATGCCGTCCTCGACCGGGATCGGCCCCGCGGCGGTTAGGATGAGACCATCGGAATCGACCGGGTTGGTGGCGCCGGTCTGGTCCCAGCGCTGCATCCGTGTATGGCGCCCGGCGATCTCCGCCGCGTTGGCCCCGAACGGCCGCTGACCGCCGGAGGGCAGCGCGCGATCGAGCACGATCTGGAGGTTGGCCTCGTCAATGCCGACGACGAGTGCCATCTCGCCTGGCTCGCCCATGAGTTCGCGGTGATCGTCGGTGACCGTCACCCAGTCTCCGGCACGAAAACGCAGGAACTGATCGCGGCCGATGCGGTTGACGGTGAGTACCGTCTGGGTTCCGCTCACTGCGATATCGCGCACCGCCGAGACAATGGTTCCATTGTCGCGCGACCACTTGAAGCGGGCCGTGCCGAGCGGGCCGCCATTGTGGACCTCGATCCGGTAGAGCCGGTTCTCGATCCCGCGATAGCCCGAGGCCGGCGGCAGAATGCAGGGATCATCAGGAGCTGGCGGCGCGATGGCGCGGCTGGTCAGCCTCCCAGCCGACGGCGGCGCCCCAACCGGCATGCCGCAGGCGGCGTCCGGCATCGGTTCGACGCGCACTTGCCAGACCGTCTGCCGCCGGGCCGCCGTGTCCGCGCCGCCCAGCGCAACATCTAGCAACTCTGGGTCTTCGATGTAGGTGATTTCGCGATCCCATACGTCGAGATAGACGACGGCGTCGCCTGTGGCCGGAAGCGGCGGGGGCGGAAACCCGGGCGACTGCGGCGGAAAAAACGGCTGGTGGTTGTAGGTGGCATTGTCCTCCGCGAAGGCTTCGATCTGAATGCCGTCGACATAGAGGCGGCCGGGGCTGATCGAGAGGTCAACGGGCGGGCTAGGAATCCAGCCGATGCCGAACGCATTGGGGCTCGCCGCAAACGGGACGCCAAGAGGCCCGAGTATGTCGAGCGTCGTGGTGCGAATCCGGCGCCTCAGAATGTCGATTTCTTCATTCCAATCCGAGTCGAGCTGGACGCGGCCCTGCTGCATCAACACGCCGGAGTAGCGCTTCAACTGGTCAAAGGTAAACCTCGTGTAATCGCCACTCATCGCCTTGTTCCTTCTCCGCGCCGCCTCACGTCACGTAGTTCAAACCGTACTCAAGCCCGAACGGCAGGTATTCCTTGAGCCGCGCGTGCAGGTTGGCTTCCCTCTGCGGCTGTTTGAGATGACAATAGGCGCCCATCTCCGAGCCATCGGCGGCGCCCTTGGCAAGCTCTTCCGGGCCCCGCAGCGACAGCTGCAGGTAAGCGGGCTGGCCATAGGCCTCCGCCGTGTATTCGGGCTTCACCCGCAAATGGACGAGATCGAGTATCGATTGCTTCTGCGCCGCGGTCAGCGGCCCGATTCGCGCTTCCTCGGCCTCGATCGCCCTACGATCGGCAAGGTCGGGCTGGCAACGATAGCGCCGCGGCGTGCGCGACAAGGGCAGTACATAGGAGAAGCGCACACAGCCGGTCTGCGTGCGCTGCGCCTCCACATGGCCGTCGAAAATCGTTTCGGTGGCGAGATCGATCTGGCGAACCAGCGCCCGCCCTCGGATCGTGGTGCGCTCGCTGCGCAAGGCTGGTCCAGGTTCATCGGCTGCCCCGACGCCGGCGATTGCATCAATACCGGCGCCATCGATTATGCTGTCGAGCGCCGTGAGTCCTTCCGCGGTTGCAGGCAGCCGAATTGGGCCCGTGATTGAGAAGGCTACTTGAACGGCGAGTTCGGCATTGGCGATTTCTCCAGTCGCGAGGTTTGCCACCGCCGAGATGCTGGGTTCGACGGGCGGCGGCGGCACCGGTGGATCGGTCTCGGCGATCGAGACTCCGGGCACGAGAGTTGAATGCAGGAGCCGCAAACGGTGCAGCGAGCCGTCGATGACCACGCGGCCCTCGATCAGGAGACCGCCAAGCGTCACCGCATAGTCCGGCCGGTTGCCCGAAAGCTGCAGCGGCCCGTTCAGGCGCAAGTGCGGGCGGCGTCCATCGGCGGCTTCGATGGCAAGCGTGTTTCCTGTCGCGCCGGCAACATTGATGGCGATCGCTTCCGCATAGGTCCGGTTGTCGAGAATGCGGATGATGGCGTTGCGCTGGCCGCCGTCTTGCCATTCCTTCAGAGCGTCGGCGATTGTTGGATGGCCGGCGGGACCTCCAACGACTATCCGATGAACATCGGCCGCGAAGTTGCTGCGCATCAGCCAGGCGCGGCGGCGATAGGGACCGCCGCCCAGATCGGCAGGAAAACCGTAGTGATAGGTGACTTCGACTTGGTTTGCCGGAAGCAGGGCGGGACCGAGCGTCAATCGTCCGCGCACCACATCAATGGCAATGCGATCCGTTGCCGGCTGCGACCAAACCGAGAGATTGCGGCACACGACTGCCGCCGCCGGAACCTTGACACCGTCAATGGAGACGGTGATGCTCGAGATATTCGGCACCGATCCGTAGAAATCGCCGATACTCGCGAAGAACCGCGCCGGCCTAATCGGTTGCGGGACATGCAGCTCGGTTGCGAGGCCCGCTTCATCGCCTTCGCGCCGGGCTCGGCTAAACAGCGGCGCAGAATTGCCGAGCGGGCTGAAGTAGTAGCGGAAATCGCCGGCGGCTCCGAGCCGCCGCGTTTCGGTTCGGTCAAGCGCGCTGGCCGTAAGCCGCCATAAATGGAAGCCGATGTTGCGGATATTGTGCCAGCCATCGTCCTGGGAAATCGGCCGCACATCGACGGTGTGGGCGATCTCATCGAAGGCGCCGTTCAGCCTGTCCATGCGCTCGACAGAGCGGATGTTGGGCGTGCGCAGCGAATGGAAGCGCAGGTGATTGCGCACCCATTGCGTCCAGCCGAGAAGCTCGAAATATTCGACCGCATGCGCCGGCCAGCGGGTGACGTCGCGCGCCAGCTCCTCCAGCATCGGCAGCGCGCCCTTTCGGCGGCGATAGTAGATGGTCTTCGCCACATCGGCGCGCGAGCGCAGCGCCACAAAGGGCCTGAGTCCCCGGCCCGGGAGACTGCGCTCCGCGCGGCCATGCAGCGCCTTGATGCGGCGATCCTCGGCGCCGGCGAGATCGCGGAAGAGTTCGACCGCAGTGTCGCCGTCCTTGACGCGGCTCTCATCGAAAAGCGGCGTGGCGCCGACAAGATCGCCGATATAGGCAACGACCCATGGCTCGCAAGTTTCGATGAAGGCATTTTCCTGAAGCTGTTTGATGTCCTCCTCAATGACGTCGGCTTGGGTGTCAACGATATCGAGGAGCCCGCGTAGGCTTTCGCCGCTCTGCTGGTCGCGCTCGCGGATGAAAGCCGGAAGCAGATCGTATAGGCGGTCGCGTTCGGCGTTCGAGAAGGCCATGTCAGAGCGCCTCCACCGCGGTGACAACAAGGTCGGCTGCCGGTTCTTCGATGTAGGCCTGTTCGGCGGCGAGCACCGGCGGCGGCGCGCCGGTGAAGCCGGCCCGCGCGAAGCGGTCGATCAGCGCCAAGGGCGGCTTCGGCCGCGCCGGAAAGATACGGATATGCGGCTGCAATGGTCCCGCATCGACGGCGCGCACGGCCCATTCAGTCGGGGTCAAGTCTTGATAGTGCTTGAGTTGGAAGACATCGACATCGGCGGCGGCGACGCCCGCTGCCGATTGCAGTGTCGCGTAGATCTTACTGGCGAAGACCGCGGTTCCGAGCGGCATTGCATCGAAGGCGAAGAGCGCCAGCATCTTGGCGCGAGCGTCGTCGAGCATGGCATCGGCCTCGTAGGCCGGATCGCGCAAGAGCCTAGCCGCGATGACGATTGGTACACGGACGAAATTGGCGAGGAACAGCTGCCGGTTGGGATCGCGCGCGGAATCGAGGGCGCCGCGCAGGAGCGCCAGCGAGGCGGGTGAGAGCGTGGTGCCCCCGGGCCCGGCGACAGTGACATGCACGGCGCGCTCCAATTCGCTCCACACCCAGGTAACACCGGCGCGCGCCGCCAGGCCCGAGGCGGTGGCGATCGCCTCGAAATCGGCGAGGGAGACGGCGCGCCCGAAGGTTTTCACCGAGTTCGGCGCCGCTTTGCGGGCGCGGTCGCGGGTTTCTGGATCGGCGGCGCCATCGGCGGGAAGCGGATTGGATACCGAACGCAGGCCTGGCGGCCGCTCCAAGGGGATCGAGAGTTGCCCGGGTTTCATCAGTCCTTGAAGGCCGAGCCCGGTGCGATAGGTGGCGGTGATGTTCATCGCACCCGAGGAGGCGCGCGCCCCCGTCGTGCCATCGCCGAACGCGATATAGGTCTCGGCATTGTCGTTCTGCCGCGCCGTGTAGAGCCGCTCATTGGCGCTTCGACCGAAGAAGCTCGGTGTCTCCTTCCACAATTCGCCGCTGACGCGGATTTCGAGCGCCGGCGCGGGTTCGAGGCTGGTCGCCGATTGCAGATAGGTGAGATTGGGCCGCGCCAGCTTGAAGCTCTGAAAGGCGTTGCCGCCATCGCCATGGCCGAGCGCCTCGAGCGGCTGAGTCTCGCCATGGCTCGCCGCGGCGACATTGCCAAGAAGCGTCACCTCGCTAAGCGGCGCCGCGGGCGCGGGGGTAAAATCGACGAAGAGATGATCGGCGAGCGCGCCGGGGATGGCTGCGGCCGGCGTCGTCTTGATGACTGTCGCCGCCTCGATGCGCGCCCCCGAGCGCAACAGGATGCGGCGGCCCTTGCCGAGAATGCCGATGGGCTGGCTTCCCGGCTTCATTCTGAGCGCCAGGCGTCCTTGGGCGATTTGCGGCGGGTAGTCATAGTCGCGAAACACGATGTCGTCGGAAGACATGCGATAGATGGCGGTGCGGCGCCGGTCGTCGATCGGACCGATGCCCTCGCCATGGCTCGTCCAAACCGACCATCCGCTCGCGGTAAAGGAACGCGAGGCGAGCGCGCCATCGCCGCCGCGCACATAGACATGCAGCCCTTGCGAATCCCGCGCCGCCGCTGGCGGCGAGGTGAGCTTGCCCTGCAGGCTCGTCCAGGCGCTCCAGGTCTCGCCGCTGCGGGCGATGGTTTGCAGGCTGCCATCCTTGGCGCGGGCAAAGACATCGATGCGGTCCGGCGCGCCGCCGGCGACGAGCGCGACCTCGCCGTCCAGTTCGCCGCCAAGATCGCGCCACTCGCTCCAGGCCGCGCCATCGAATTTGCGATGGATGAGCGCGCCCTTGTCATCGAGACCGCCGACATCAATGCGCCCGCCGCCGGTCGACGCGGCCGAGGGACCCGTCGCGAGAACACCTTTGAGTGTCTGCCACGCCGACCACGCCGCGCCGTTCCACGAGCGATACCAAAGGGCGCGATCGAGCCCGCGCGCGAAGACCGCGAAGCGCCCGGGGCTTGGCGAGACCGGCGCCGGCGCCGAGGTCAGAACGCCGTTGAGGCCCTGCCACGCCGCCGGGCCCGCGGCCGTGACATTCATGTACCACAGACCGAGATCCAACCCGCGCGCGAAAACCCATACCTGGCCGCCCGGCTCGGCCGCGGCGCGCGGCTCTGAGGTGAGAATGCCGCCACGATCGATCGGGGTCACGAATGCGCCGGTGGGCATGCGCGCCTGCCGCAGCCTGAAGCCGTGATCGCGCAGGAAGACGTCACGGCGTGCGCCCAAGGCCACGGCCGAGACCGGCGCCGACACGCCGTCCAAGCCGCGATAGCGCCAGATGCGCGAAGGCTGGTTCGGCGGATCGAGCTCGATCAGGCTGCCGGCGCCCGAGCGGGCGAAGACGGAGCGCAGAGTGCCGGGCGAGCCCGCCACCGCCGGCCTGTCGCGGATCGTTTGGCGCAGCGTCACATGGGTGACGGTGTCGCGCAGGCTTTCGATGGGCATGGCGCTTGCGTCCGTCATGACGGCGGAACGATCCTCGGCGTGCACGACAGCGGCGGTTCGCAGCGCCGGTTGTCCGGTCGAGGGAGCGTAGACGAGAAGCTGCTGGCCGGCCGAGATATCGGTGATGCATTGATCGAGCGGATAGGCCCAATCGCCCGGGTTCAACGCGCGCGCGATCGAACGCGTCTCCCAGCGCGGCCAGCCGAACGGCGGCGGCGGCGGCGGCGGGATATAGATGTTGACCGTGTCAGGAACATTGTGGCCGAAGAAGCGCAAGCGGCCCTCAAGCTTTGCGGCGCGCGCGACCTCGCCGTACCAGTTGCCGGTCTGGATCGCGGGCTCGAACATGAGCGCTTCGCCATCGGCGCGCGCCTTGAGTTGGGCGACTGTCTTCTCCTCGACGACGCCGAAGCCGAAAAGAACAAGCTTATCGGCGAGCGCGAGTTTCTCCGGCAGGGTCATGATCGGCCCGCCGGTCGATCCAAGCGCCAGACCGTTGAACAGGATCGGCGGCGCGAAGGCCGGGGCCTCGTTGAGCTCTGCATTAGCTATGATCTCGACGATCGTCTCGAAGATTTGTGGCTTCTCGTCCTGGCCGGGGACGCTCATCACCTTGAAGCCCTTGCGAATGCGCGTCTCCGCGCCGGCATCGAGGGCGAAGCTCAGCATGGTCTGGGCCGCGAGGCCGGGCCTCAAGCGATAGCCAAGCAGGCGGGTAAGACGCAAAAGCGAGTCGCGTTCGCGCGCGGTGCGCAGGAAGAGCTCGTTGGCGATGCGCTCATTGTAGAACGCCAGCACATCGCCAGCCGCCGCGAAGAGTTCGAGGATGGTGATGGCGTAATCGTCGCTCTCGCGCGTCGTCAGGCCGGCGAGCGTCGCCACTTGGGCGATCGACTCGAGCATCGTCTCGCGAAAGGTTGCGAAGGTGCCGATGCGATAAGCGATCTCCGATAGTCCTGGCCGGTTGAAAATGGCGAGCGGCGTCGCCGCGCCGGCCGGCTCGCAACATCCGCAGAAGGGATCGGCCATGCTAGAGCCCTCCGGCCGCGGTCAGGCGCAAAACGCCGTTCTCGGGGAAATTCCGGTCGTTATCGAGGCGCGGAATCTCGAAGGGCGTCATGGCGATCGCACCCTTGTCGAGCTCGCCGCGCGGCGGATCCCAATAGCGCTTGAATTTGGTGATCTCAGCCGAACTGACGCCCTCGACGGCGCTCACCGCGGCATAGAGCTGTGAGAGATAGACGGCCGCGCCGAAGCCGAAGCGCAGCGGGAAGAAGAAGCCCGTCGCGCCATCGGAGAAGCGGCGATTGGAGAGCACGCGCTGGATCTCGGCCAGCACGTCGCCGCGGAAATGGCCGTCGCCGACGCAGATTCGAATGTCGATTTCGAGCGGCACATAGATGGCGGCGCGAACATTGAGATCGTAGCCCGCGAGCTTGAAGCGCGTCAGATGCGCCTTGATGACGAGCGCGAAATCCGGCTGCAATTCGGCGCCGCCGCCCGGCAGGCGGCGCAGTTTCGCCTGATCGACGGGGTGGATCGCCACGAACACCGTGTGCCAGCTGCCGGTCCAGCGGAAACTCGCCTTGGCGGCGGCGACATCTTCGTGGCGCAGCGCCATCTCCTCCCAGTCGCGTTCGGTGACGGCGCGGAACTGGATGGCGCGGAACGCCTCGGGCGCGATCTGGCGCACATGCTCGATCGATTCCGGTTCCTCGCCGCCCCCGGCGGGAAGCGGCTGCCAGATGCGGGTGATCGGCGGAATGACGACGACGCCCGGATCGACGAGGTGGACGAGCGTGCCCCAGCCGGCATTGCCGAGCTGGCCGTTGCCGATGCGCGCCCGCGCCACGACGCGCTGGGCATCGAACGGGCGGCGGCCGTATTGATCGTCGCCGAAGCGCAGGAAGGAAGCACCGTCATTGCAGGTCTCGACGACGAAACGCTGATCGAAAGGCTGGCTGTCGAGGAGATTGGGAGCCGGCGTCCAGGTCTCGAGCGGCTCGCCGGGAAAGGTGATGTCGAGCGCGATTACCGGTTCCGGATTGCGCGTCACCGGCGCATCCGGCAGCGCCAGTTCCGGGACGGGCCAGCGGCCGGAGCCCATGTCGGGCAGAGCGAGCGTGGCGTTCTGCGTATCGCGCAGGATGCTGCGGCCATGATCCACCGGTGCGATATTGCCGCGCGCCACCGTCACCGGCTCGATCGGGAGATGGTCGATGGTTTCGGCGGAAATGCAAGGCGCGAAGCTCAGCGCCTCGCCCTTGGCGAAGACGACGCGGAGCAGCGGCAGGGCCGGATCGGCGGGATTGGCGCGCGGCGTCAAGGCGCCGCCGGCGAGCGCCGAAGTGAAGGCCGCGTCCTCGGTGTTCTCGACGCCGCCGATCAGCAATACCTGACGATGCTTGGCATTCGCGTCCGCCGTTAGGCCCGTCGCCGGACTGCGCATTTCTTCGAGCAGCACGTATTCGCCGGCCCGCAAATCGGGCCGCACCGCGACGCCGGCGTGGTCGCGATAGAGGAAGATTTCCTTCGCGTCCTTGGACAGGCAGCATAGCCTGTCATGCCAGGTGTGAATGCGCAGCTCGTTGTGAATCTCAAGCACGCGTGTGTCGGCCTTGACCTCGAAGACCAGCGTATCTGCGAGCGCCGGATCGCCATCGAAATCCGCCAGGGCCGGCATCACCGGGCCCGGCGGAGCGATGGCTCCCTGCAGAGGCACGGCGACCAGGCTCGTGACTTTCGTCGCTGCCGGAACGATGCCGTTGGCGCCGGCCCCGCCTTCGAGATGCACGAAGGCCATGGCATTACGGCCCTGCCCCATCGCGTAGTCGATGAGCCGCGCATGCCGCGCCGCGGAAGTGCGATGAAGACAGGTGTCGAGATAGCTTTCGGTGCCCGGCCCCGCGTCCTGGTAATAGCTCAGATAATCGGCGGCATAGGCCAATAGTTCGACAACCGTCATGCCGAGATCGGCGGGAAGCCGCTCCTGCCAGGACGGATTGCGCTCGGCAATCAGGTCCACCATCAGGCGGCGGAAGCTCTGATAATCCTTGGCGAGATAATCGAGCGCCGGCTCCTCGCGCAGCGGCGGCGGGCAGTCGGGCGCCGTCCTGCAATCGAACTCGCTCGGGCACGCCGCCTTGAAGCTGAAGACCGCCTGACTGCGCTCGCGATCGAACGAAGTGTGGGTGGTTTCCAGCACATAGGGCGAGAAATCGCCCTCGCGGTCGACCAGTACGCGCAGCATCAAGGGATCGGTGGCGATCGTCTCGATACTGGTGACGCGCAGATCGACAATGCGGATGCCGCCGGTGACCGTGAAGTCGGCAGCCACCATCGCGGGCGCCGGCTTGAGGAAGGTCACATCGAGGATGAAGCGGTTCATCGGCTCGCGGCGGAACTCGACGAAGTCGATGCCGTTCAACAGATGCGCCGGATCGCGCAGAACGCCGGAGCGCCGCTCGTCACCGCATTGTAACGTGCCGTCCGCGGATAGCACGGTCATGACCCAAGCCTCACGCTGGAACTGGATGCCTGAACACCTCTTCGCGCCGTTCCCCGGTTTCACGCCGCACATAGGAAACCTTGATTTCGAGCGTCGCCTCGTTCGCCGCCGCGGAAACCTTCTCGAGCGAGATCACTGGATCGAGCCAGCGGATGAGCGCGCCGTGAATGAGCTGCTCGGTCGCCGCGGCGAGCGCGTCGGAGAGCGGCGCGAAGACCAGCTGCTTCACCCCGCAGCCGAATTCTGGGCGGTTCACCCGCTCGCCGGGCGAGGTGAAGAGGACGAGATGGATCATGTCGCGAATGTGATCGTCGGAATCGGTCACGGCGCTCCGGCCGCGCTCGTCGAAAGTGAGCGGAAAGTCAAGAAATGGCCGGTTGGGGTCCATCAGGTGAAATCCACATCGACGACGGTGACCGGCTTGGTCTCATTGTCCTCGCAGAACACCTGGATCGCGGCTTTCCTGTCTTGAAGATGACGGACGACGCCGCGGGCGATGGCGACGAAAAGCCGTCTGCGGTCGCGCACGCTCTGGTCCGATGCATCCATGATCATGGGCGGCAGGCCGTCATTGATCATCATGGTGTCGAGTTCGTTCTCGATCTCGGCGGCCATCGAATTGGCGAAGCTGGAAAGCGAGCCTGGTTTGAGTTCTACGGCCATCGCAGCGATCTCACTCCAAGAATACCTTCACCGAGAGCAATCCCGGGCTCGGCGGCGGCATGGGCGCCACAGGCGGCGCCGGCGTCACCGGCAAGATGCCGAGCGCCAGTTGGCCGGGATGCACATGCGTGTTGAACAATGTGACGAGCTGGGTGAGATAGGCGAAGAGCTGATCGCCGAGAACTGCGGGATGGGCGGCCGCAACGCTTCCATGTTTGACCAGCGGCGCGCTGGACACAACTTGCGCCGCGCCCTTGACCGTCACCGTGCCCGATGCGACGCTCACCTCCACCGAATTGAGCGTCACACCGTCGGTGAGTGTGATGGTCTGCGCCTTGTCGTCCATCACCACCGTCAGCCCCGTCTCGGTGCGCCAGATGCGCGTCGTCGGCGGCGTGGGCTGGCCCGGCGGTTTCATCGGCAGCTCGCCCGCGCCCCAATAGCAGCCGGTCCAGATCGGCAGCGACACGCAGCCGCCTTCGAATTCGATCCACACGCCGGCGCCTATCGGCGGCACGGAGTAGAAGCCGGAGGTCGGTCCGCCATAGGGCACGCAGGGCTTGGCCCAGCCGGTCGGCACTTCGCCGAGCACGCTCGGCACGAAGGCTTGCAGCCGGCCCAAGCCCTGCGGATCGAGATTGTTCATCACCGTACCCTGGTATTTGCCATACACGCGGTTGGCGCTGTCGGACGTGTCGTATGAGGCATCGTCGAGCATTGCTCCTCCTCTCACGCCGCCGGCGCCAAGGGATCGATAAAGACTTCGGCGCCGGTGAGCCCGACCGCGTTGCGCCAGGCGGTGAAATTCTGGCGATAGTCGTCGCGCGAAATCCGATGCGTGACTGACTGCACATAATAGAGCCCGCTATTCTGCCGGCCGGCGCCGCGCACCATGACCGGCAGCCCAGCGCGCAGCGGCCGGTCGAATTTGATGCCATCGACCTCGCCCGTCGCGGTGATCGCCCGGCTTGTCGCCGAGGCTTGCGCCAGGGCGCGCAGCTGCCCCTCGGTCGGATTGGCGATGCAGCCGCCGCGCTGGCGCGTCACGGGCGGCGGCACCACCCGAAAGAGGGTCGGCTCGAGTCCCATAGGAAGTTCGGTCGAGGCGACGCCGACCGCCGGGATTGGCACCCGCGTCGATTGATCGACATTGGCGCCGCGACGGCAGCCGGCCGCAGCATGCTGTTCGAGACGTCGAATTGCGTGAGGTTCGACTGCTTGCCGAAATCGATCGATAGCACCCCTTGGGGAGGCAGGCGTGTCAATGGCCGGTGCAGATGGCCGATGTCGGCGCCGGCGATGGGGTCGGGCTGGATGTAGAGTTCGAGATTGTTGACGCTCGCCAGCTCGCGGAGGAAGGGCGCGTCGTATTTGCGCTGGGTGGTCGTGGTATCGAGGATCGTGCGCGTCGGCGGCATCGGATCGACCAGCGGGATCATCGCATACTTGCCGAAGATCGTCGCGGCGATCGAGGTGTCGGCGAGATTGGGCCAGGGAAATGGCTGCTGATTGTTGGCCATCAGCGTGCCGAGCGCGTCCGAGCCCACCACTTCGAGCCGCGAGGCGCCGGGCGCGTCGCCCACCTTCAGCTGCGAGTCCTGGATGTAGCCGTTGATGATCGCCTGGGGGATCGGCAGGCCGGCGGCGACGCTGATCCTGACCGGCAGCAGCGGCCTGAAGATATCGAAGGCAAGCGCGTCGAAATCGCCGAGGAAGGTGCGCGACAGATCGAAATGCATGCGGAAGATCGAGGCCTCGCCGATCGAGGTTTCGATCTCGATCTCGCGCAGCGCCTGGAAGAAGGGCACCGGCATCGGCGCGAAGGCGACTTGAACGGTGAACCACGATGGCAAAAGGCCCATGTCAGCCTCCGCCTTCCGGCGCCGGAATGGCGACAAACCGGCCGGGAGGCGACGTCAAGTCCACCGGCCGGCGCGCCAGATTGAGATCGCACAAACGCCAGAACTGCTCGGGATCGCCGAGCGCGCGGAAGGCGACGAGGTCCGGCCGATCTCCCCGTTCGACCTTGGCGAAGAGCCGCGGCCGCAATCGGGGCTGCGGCGCGAAGCGCATGCGCTTGTAGCGGATCGTCCGGCCGTCCTTCGCGACAAGACTCGCCTCGGCGATGGGCTCGTAGCGGCTGCCTCGGAAAAACATCGCTCCTCCTAGAGCCGCCCGAGCGCGGCGATGGCGCCCGTGTCGGCGAAGGGGCCGAGCGCCGACAAGACTTCCTTCTGGGTAAAGGCGGCGAGATAGACCCAGTATCCGGGATTGGTGACGTCGAGATCGCGATAGGTCAGGACCTGGAGCGAAAGATCGGCCTTGGCGCGGACCGGATTGAGCTTCTGGTCAAAAGCCTCTTCCTTGATGGAAAGGCTCTGGACCTGGACCGGCAGCACGCGGCGCGGGCCCCAAACGAGCAAGGTCAAAGGCGCCGTTTCGTTGCGAATAAAGGCGGTGCCCGCGAGCGCCAGCGCCTCGTTGGCGATCACCACGGGATAGGAGGGATAAACCAGCCGCTCGAGCGAAGCGATGACCGGATGCAGGCCGTTCTCGACCGCCGTGGCATTCTCGCCCGGCTTTTCAAGCTGATCGGTCGCGTCGATTTCGACGGAGAAGGTGAGCGTTTCCTGCGGCGGGCCGTTCAGCCGGTTGGCCTCGCCGCGCCCGGCGCCGCCGCTCGCGCCTTGCATTTGCAGCGAGCGCGACACTTCGTCGGGATTGTACTGAAAATTGATCACCGCCGGAGACAATTCCGGCAGCCGATAGGCCACAAGACCGCCTTTGAGCACCCGCGGGCTGCGTGGGAATTCCGATCCCATCTTCTAGCTCCTTGGTTCTGGTCCAAGGCAATATAATATTAGGCTAACACAGAAATTATCCTGAGGGTACCTGAAATTGCGCGGCGGCTTGCGATTCCGCTTGACTATCGCCTGCGGTAGAATGCCGGCGTCGCGCCGGGATAGACGGTCATGATGTTGGCAAGAGTTGTCGAGACGAGCGGGTGCTGCCCGTTCTTGCTCGAAACCTGCGTCGCATTTGGATCGAGTTTGCCGTTGGCGAAGAACGGCGACACGACCCGGCAGGAATGCTCGTAGGTCGGCACCCACACGGCGATGTCGCCCGCCCGCGTGCTTCCAGAAGCGACGGGAGACCATTCCTGGTTCACCGTCTCCATCATCGGATCGCCAGAATAGACCGAATAGCCGTGGTTCTCAAAGGTTCCGAGCGAGTGGCCGTGGCACCAGTAATGATATTCGATGCGCCATGGGCTGTAAGCGATCCAGGCGGAAATCGGCGTCCCGCTATCGGTTTCCACTTCGTAGTCGTCGCCCGAAATCGCATCGCCCCATGGGTGCACATTACTATTCGTCACGCGCCTCGGCGCCGACAATCGCTGCGCCACACTTTTAGTCCGCCCATCCGCTTGCTGGGCGACATGAGCTAGCTCATGGGCGAGAACGCGGCGCCCTTCTGTTGTCTTCGGACGATATTCGCCGGGCGCGAAATAGACGTCTCGCCCGGTTGTGAATGCACGGGCTGAAATCTGCTTTGCAAGTTCGCCCGCTTCTTGGCCATGATGGATGCGCACGCCATCGAGATAGCCCGCGAACCATGGCGCAAGTTCTGCGCGCAGGCGGGAATCGAGCGGTTCGCCGGCGCCGGCTCGCGTTTCCAGGCGCTGCGAGAATTCACCGCTTGCGTAGCGCGGTGCGAAGTAGCTTCCGTCAGACTCCTTGCGCTGCACCGCTGCCAGCGATTCCTCCTCCGGCATCACTACCGCATCCTCCTCGCGCGGGCTCACGTGCGATGCGATGCGCTGGACGGAGCCTGGCGCCGAGCCGCCGATTGGCCCAACTGGCTTATCCGACACCACTGCGCCGGCGATCCGGTCCGCCTCGCGCTCGAGCGGATCATCGACCAGGCCGATCTGGACTTTCTTCTGGATCGCCGGGCGCTTGGCCTGGGGTGCGGGGACGGGCGCGGCGTGTTGCGTGGCCATTCTCATTTGCGGCCTCCTTTCATGCTCCGCGCGATGGCGGCGCGGATCGCGCGTTCGATCTCAGCCTTGCTCGCGCCCGCGGGCGCGTGCACGCGCAACGCATCGATGTGGAGCGGTTTTGCGCCCCCGGCAAGCGCGCTGGCCACGCCCGCGCCAATGGTTGCGCCGAGCCTTGCCGCCTCGCGCCGCGAGCCTTGGCCACTGTATGTGACGGTGCGTGGATCGCCCATGGTCAGCTCACTCCCAGCCAGCTGAGGCGCAGCTCGCGGTCGAGCTTGCGGTATTCCGGCCTGGCCGCGCGCGCGATGTGATGCATATCGAGCGGCGCGCCCTCGTCTGCGGCAAGGGATTCGGCGATTCTAATTCCATGCGCCCTGCGCTGCGCTCGGCATCATCGGCTGATGCCGATGGTGCCACCAAGCCGCCACCAGTTCATGGCGTTCGGATCGTCGGAGAATTCCCGCCCCGCCGCGGCCTCGACGCCGGCGCGCACCAGCCAGCCGCCGCCGAACATGGGGAACTGCAGGCTGAGGCTCCCGCCCACCTCGCCATAGAGTGAGGAGCGCGCCGGGGTGGGCGAAAGGCCGGTGAATGGCAGCGGATTGCTGGCCTGCTGGTGGAACCCGCCGCCCGTCGCGAAGAGGTTTGCCGCCACACCGAAATGGGTGGGCGAGGTTCTGGCCTCGAGACCAAGCCGCAATCCGCCCATGAAGGCGCGCTGGAGTTTGGGATCCACGGAGTCGAAGATCTGGCCCTGGGCGCCGAACAGGAACATCAGACGCCGCCGGGGTGCGAGTGGAATGCCGGCGCCGAGGAACAGAGATAAGTATTCCAAGCCGCCACGCCCGGTGAAAGCGCCGCCAAACCCGAGATCGGCACGGAACTCCCATGGCGAACTCGCAACCCGGTCGAGGGTGACCGAGCAGCCCTGGCCCTGAAAAACCGCTTCCAGGAAAACCTGGGCGAAGCGGAAATGGCGCTCGTGGAACATGGTGAAGCGGCCGTAGCTGTACGGGTCCTCCATGGCCGAGAGATCGCCGCGCTCGCGCTCCCGCCGCTCCCAATGCAGGCCGGCGGCGTTGGCTGCGGCGATGACCTGTGGATTCGTCTCACGATATTCGTCGGGAGCGCCGAGAGCCTGATGTCCGCCCTCGTGAACCGCGAATTCCGGACTAAAGCTGCCGGCGCAGATGGTCGCCGCGTCGCCGCGTCCACCACGGTTGACCACGCTGATGGTGATATCGGGATTGTTGGTCACGGGCTGGGCCGCGATGACGATCGGGATTGCCTGGCCGGCGCAGGGCTGCGCTTGGCGGCATCCGCTGACACGTGCCGCGAAGCGGTTGTTGAGCCCGCCGTTGAGCGCGTTGACATATTGGTTCTGGATGTTCTGAAATTGCGCGGCGGGCAGCAGGTTGACAGGCGTGGCGTTGGGCGGCGACTGGCAATTGCCGGGACCGGCCGACGCTTGGAGCTGCTGGAACTGAATGCCGAGAGGCACGACGATCTTGCAATCGGGGGTGAGGCGGATGTGATTGACGCGGCCCCGGTCGACGAGCTGCTGGGGCAGTGCTCCCGCGGCTGGCGCCGACACGCTGCGATCGACGCTTCCCTCGATTCCCTCCCCGGTCTGAGCCGGCGCCACCTGCACGGTTTCGGTGTAGTCTAGGGCGTCGCCACCTTCATCGTCGCGGAAAGTGTGGCTATGGAAGGGCGCGGCCTGGCGGGCGATGTACGGCACCTGCTGCGCCACATGGCAAAGCTCATGGGCGATTAGCCGGCGGCCCTCCAAGGTCTCCGGCGAGAACTCGCCGGCCGCGAACGCGATGTCGTTTTGCAAGGTGAAGGCGCGGGCCCGGATGCCGGCGGCGGCGGCGCTGGCGCGGTTGTGGGTGTGCAGTCGGACCCGCGACAGATCGCGGCCGAAGCGCGGCTCGAAGTAAGCGCGGGAGGCCGCGTCCAACGGCTGGCCAGGTAAACGCAGCGCCTCATGGACGATCGGGGGCGCTTCGCCTGCGGCGAGCCCGGACGTGGCCGAAGGCTTCCTTTGAAGTTTTTCTTCCTCCTCGCAACCCGCGCATTTGCGCTGCGCAATACTGGAAAGCGCGCCGGTAACCGGCCCAACTGGCCTATCCGACACCACCGCGCCGGCGATCCGGTCGGCCTCGCGCTCGAGCGGATCATCGACCGGGCCGATCTGGACTTTCTTCTGGATCGCCGGGCGCTTGGCCTGGGGTGCGGGGTCGGGCGCGGCGTGGTGCGTGGCCATTCTCATTTGCGGCCTCCTTTCATGCTCCGCGCGATGGCGGCGCGGATCGCGCGTTCGATCTCAGCCTTGCTCGCGCCCGCGGGCGCTTGCACGCGCAACGCATCGATGTGGAGCGGTTTTGCGCCCCCGGCAAGCGCGCTGGCCGCGCCCGCGCCAATGGTTGCGCCGAGCCTCGCCGCCTCGCGCCGCGAGCCTTGGCCACTGTATGTGACGGTGCGTGGATCGCCCATGGTCAGCTCACTCCCAGCCAGTTGAGGCGCAGCTCGCGGTCGAGCTTGCGGTATTC
>JBQTKC010000299.1:0-5497 GCA_052386575.1 Beijerinckiaceae bacterium | reverse complement strand
CCGGTGTCTAAGTTCAAAGCAACCTGCCTTGCGGTTCTCCAGCGTGTGAAACGCACCGGACGGCCCGTGTTGATCACACGCTTCGGCCAGCCGGTCGCCGAGGTGATTCCGCCACAACGGCGAGCCTTTCGGTCGGATTGGCTCGGTGCCATGGCGGGGCGCGTCGAGATCACCGGCGATGTCGTCGGGTCAGCCGTCGACGCGAAGATCTGGGCGGCGATGAGGCGTTGAAGCTGCTGCTCGACACGCATATCTGGCTCTGGAGCCTCGCTGAGCCCGGCAGGCTGAGCAAGCGCGTAAGAGCGGCTGTCACCACCCGGGCCGAGAACGAGCTCTGGGTCTCGCCGATCAGCGTCTGGGAGCTTTTGGTCCTGGCGGAGCGCGGCCGCGTGAAGCTGGATGATGAGCCTCGCAGATGGGTCGCGGACGCGCTCGCCAGTACTCCGGCGCAAGAAGCCATTTTGACCTTTGAGGTGGCGATTCGCAGCCGCGAGGTAATGCTCGCACACCCCGACCCGAGCGACCGTTTCCTGGTGGCCACCGCGCTGGTGTACGACCTTACCCTCGTCACGGCGGACGACTCGCTCATCGAAGCTAAGCTCTGTCCGGTCCTGGCGAACCGCTAGCCGCGCTGACGGGGCTCGGTCCGTGACCCAGGTCGCGAGCACTGCGGCGGAGCGCGCTCCCTTAGTTATAAATTCACTAGGGTGCGAATGCCCAAGACCTAGGCCGTATCGGTCCTCGGCAGGGCGGAATCGATGAGCTGTGCATCGCGCGTGACGACGCAGAGGGAACATGTTTTTGTTTTCACACGGATACCATCTGTGTAAGCAGTAGTGTGAAATCCGGCGGACACTACGGCTCTTAGATGACGAACGCTATGGAGCGTGCTGAGGGCTGTCAAGCGGTCTGTGGATATATAGATATGAAGATAACATCGACCCGAACTATGTAGGGCAGTAGGACGTCGGCCGGCTCCTGGATTTCGCTTTGGATGCTGGGAAGATCGGCTGAGCTTAACTATAATCAGTAATAGCTTAGCGTCAGCACCAATGCCTGGAGGAATTAAGCGATGAACACAACATGGTGCCAGGGAGTACCCGCCGCGCTGGGCGCGTGGATCCTATTGGTTCTATCGGGCTGCGCGGGGGGCGAGGCGGCCACCCGCCCGGAATCGCCAGCAAGCCCAGGCCCGGCATCGCAAGCGGCGGCTGAGCCGCAGGCCGACGCCGAGGCCATCCTCATGGGCATGGCCAAGCTCCTGTCCCAGGCCCAGCGTTTCATGGTGAGCATTCGGGGCGGCTACGATGTGGTCCAAGCGTCGGGCCAGAAGGTCGAGTTCGGGTATCTCCGGAAGGTCACCGTGAGCCGACCCGACCGCTTGCGAATCGAGGTCGAGCAGAGCGACGGGGATAAAAATCTCGTCCTCTTCGATGGCAAGGAGATCACGGTTTTCAGCACCCCGCAGAACGTTTACGCGAAGGCCCCGAAGCCTGGTAGCCTCGACGAGGCGATCGCTTATTTCATCCAGGAGCTTCGCATGCGGCTGCCACTTGCCATGCTGTTGGTTACCCGGCTCCCGGCTGAGCTTGATCGCAGGACTCAGTCTCTCGATTACGTCGAGAAGACGAACATCCTGGGTGTGCCTTCTCACCACTTGGCTGGGCGCACCGACACGGTGGACTTCCAGGTGTGGGTTGCGGAGGGGGACCAGCCGCTGCCCCAGCGGGTGGTGTTAACCTATAAGGATGCAGAGGGTGAGCCCCAGTTCCGGGCACAGTTCTTCGACTGGAACCTCTCGCCGGAGATCGCCGACTCGGTGTTTGCATTCACACCCCCCGAGGGGGCGGAGAAAATCGCCTTCCTCCCTCAGTTGCGTGCGGTCGCCGCTTCGAGGAAGGATGCGCCAGACCAGAGAGGAGAACAGCAATGAAAACCAGACCATTAGTGATTGTCACGACCATCGTCACCGCCCTCGTGTTTTTGCTGGGACTCGTGGATGACGCGGACGCCCGGCGTGGAGGGGGTGGTGGTGGCTTTTCCCGCGGAGGTGGGGGGGGTGGGGCCGCACGGGGCGGCGGCTTCTCCCGCGGCGGCGCCGCGGCGAGCGGGAGCTTCTCGTCCCGGGCAAGCGGGGCCTCGCGCTCGGCTGGCATGCAGCGCAGCCCAAGCACGGCTTCGCGCCAAGCGGGTGCGACGCAGCGATCTGCGCAACGGTCCCAGACGCAGCAGACCTACGCCCGCCAGTCGGGATCCGCCCAGAGATCGGGTCAACGGTCCCAAACGCGGCAAACGGCCTCCACGAATAGGGCCGACACCCGGACGTCGGGCCAGGCGGAGAGGACTGAGAGGCAGGGCCAGCGCCAGCAGAGCTCGGCCGACAAGACGGAATCGCGCCAGCAGGGCTATACCGAGCGGACCGACATACGCCAGCAGGGGGCCACAGAGCGCGCGAGCGGCCGGCAACAATACGCGGACGATTACTACCATGGCGGCCACGACGACTGGGACGACGATGATTGGGAGGACGTCGTGGTAGCTGGCGCGGTGATCGCCGGTACCGCGGCGGTTGTGGGCGCAGCCTCCGCGTCAAGCTATAACACGTATAACTACTACAATACGCTGCCTTGTGCCGCAGCGACGGTGGTCGCGGGCGGTGTGACCTACTACCAGTGCGGTTCAACCTGGTACAACCAGGCATACTCAGGCGGTAGCGTCACCTATGTGACTGTGGCTCCGCCGCCGGGATATTGAGAGCAGGCGGGTTATTAAAGTAGGGGCTACAAGGCTACCGGGAACGGAGGTCGCGATGAAGAAACACTGGGGAATTCCATACGCGTTTGGGTCCGCGATGTTGCTGCTCGTGGGGTACACAACCGGGGCGCTGGCTCAGGAGCAGCTCTACGCCTACCCGAATGCGGGGCAGAGCGCCACGCAGCAGCAGAAGGACCAGGCGGAGTGCCGTTCCTGGGCAATCGGCCAGTCGGGTTTCAACCCCAGTTCGGCTCCCCCGCGGAGCGCTTACGTGCCGCCACCTCCGGAGACGGGTGTCTTCGGCCGAGGACAAGTGGGTGGCGGTGGCCTCCTTCGCGACGCGGGGAAGGGCGCGGCGGGTGGCGCCATCGGCGGCGCCATCGCCGGGGATGCCGGTAAGGGCGCGGCGATCGGCGCGGTGTCGGGCATGTTCCTCGGCGGGATTAGGCGCACGGGCCGCGCTCAGGAACAGCACCAGTGGGATCAGCAACAGGCGATGGTGCTCCAGCAGCAACAACAACAGCAGGCCGCGCTGCAGCGGGAGTACAACCGCGCCTTTGCGGCGTGCATGCACGCCCGCAAATATGTCGTTGAGTAAGTCTGCTACCTCGGCGAGAGCGCATTGAGGAGATCATGAATGAAACGCGCAGTGAAAGTGGCGGAGTTTGGTATCGCAACGGCGGCGCTCCTAATCGGACCGGGTCCGGCCGGCGCGGGGGAGACGGTGACCTACAAGGGCACGGGGTCATTCACGGCGCACCGGGAGCTGATGCCCTTGGCGAACGGCGGGGCCGCTGTACACGTGACCAACGCGATCGTCGCGACCATTGAGCCGAGCAAGCCGGGGTTTATCGATGGGGACTGCGCTGGGCTCGGGTACCTGGCGGTGGACGGGAGGTATTCGGTGGACACCTACTGTACGTTCACGGAGACCGGTGAGGACGCCTTCGATATCCATGCTAAGGTCGATGAAAACGGCGGCAGCGTCGAGGTGATCGGTGGCAGCGGCAAATGGTCGGGGGCAACCGGCAGCGGTAAGTTGAAATCCAAGTGGCACGAGGGCGCGCGCGGTAGCTACACGTATGAATTTACAATCACGACGCCTTGAGGGGCTCTAAGCCGTAGCTTTGAGCCGATGCGGAGGTGTCCGCGGCGCGCCTTGCCGACGGGACACTGGTCTTTAGCGCCCCGCCCGATCGCTGGGCACCGAGGAGTTCACCTGGCCCGACGGCGGCTCGCTGTTGGCGCTGTGCTACAACCAGTGGAAGCTCGTCTTCGCGCGATGCATTCGGTAGAGTTAACAAGCCTTGGAGGTAGACCATGTTTGATCAAATACCCATTCGCCGAGTTATCGGCGCATTCGGAGTTGTTCTAGCCGGTTCGGTGTGGGCGCAGGGCGAGGGTGAACCCTCACTTCAGCAGGCGCAGGCTGAATGCTCCAGCATCGCTCAGGAGCAGACGGGCTCTAACCCCAATGCCGCCCCAACGACCACGGCGAGCCAACCGCAGGCGGGCGGCCGTGCCCGCGGCGCAGCGGCCGGGGCCATGGGTGCGGCCCGGCAGCGCCAGCAACGCCGGCAGAGCGCGGGGACCCAACAGCAGGCCCAGCAACAGCAAGCCGCCTCCGCCAACGCTTACAACCAGGCGTATGCTTCGTGCATGGCGGCCAAAGGGTTCCCGGGCTAGTAAACAGAGCCGGTTCGACGGGGCGGAGGCGGTATCCCCAGTCAGATGGTATGCGCCCGGCCCTCACGATAGATAACGCAGCCTTGTTGGCGCAGGTGGCGGTTCAGGTCCGCCAGCTTCACGCGTCGGCGAACTCGATTGTCTCACGCAATGCGTCGGGCGAAAGGTTTTTCTCGGCCATCTCGCGCTGGCATTTCAACACCAGCTTGAGCGCGTCCAAGAGGTTTGCCTTCGCTTCTTCGAGAGTCGTTCCCTGCGAGATGGCCGCGGGAATCTCTTCTACGAAGCAGGTGTATCCCCCTTCTTTGGCTGGCTCGAACACGGCGGTCAATTTCACGCCTCCAGATTATCACAGCGCAACAGCGTTGCAAGCGCGCCGCGGTTCTGTTATGGCGTCCCCATTGATGCCACGAATGATAATGAGTACCAAAGGAAGTCCCGAGGACTACCACAGAGCGCGCCTAGACCTCGCCCATTTTGGTACACGCCGTGACTGTTCCCTCAATCGATCTGCACAAAGGAGTCAAAGCATGAATACACCTGCTCGAAAACTCTGGTCCACAATGGTGGCCGCTGCGAGCTTCGTACTCCCGGCCCTCGCTGCTGAGGAAGCCGCCACCACCGACATCGGCACGTTTGACAAAGCGACCGCCGAGAAGGCGTTCGCCACGCGGCCTTACTCGCCTTATGCGGGTCGCAACTTCCCCACGCGCCCGCTCTTCGGGGACACCCATTTGCACACCTCGTTCTCGATGGATGCGGGCGCGTTCGGTGCCCGGCTCGGACCGAAGGACGCGCACCGCTTCGCCAAGGGCGAGGAGATCACCGCCTCCAGCGGCCAGCCCGCCAAGCTCTCCCGGCCGCTGGACTTCCTCGTGGTGGCGGACCATTCCGACAACATGGGCTTCTTCCCGGACCTCTACGCAGGCAATGGCGGGGGTGGTGGCGAAACTATAAAAGCCCTCGAAAGTTGCCTCGGTTTCCGGTTTCCAGTATTCTCAAGCGTGGAGGAGGGGGGAAGCTGCACACTGCGGCCTTCCTGAACACCAGTGAACCC
>JBQTKC010000298.1:0-4694 GCA_052386575.1 Beijerinckiaceae bacterium | reverse complement strand
CGCTGACCCACGGACCGCCAACGATCGTGAAGCAGCCCCGCCCTTTCAATTCCTTAAGAATTTCAGTCATACGGAATCTCTGCACCGTCATTCCCGTAAGGCCGACGATGTCGGCCTTGGCGCAAAGAGCAAAATCGATCTCTTCGACATTCTCATCGATCAACGTGATTTTGTGCTCCGCGGGCGTCAGAGCCGCGAGCAAGGGCAGGGCTGAAACCGGCATGTTCGCGCGCTTGCCAAGCTTGGCACACAGCTCGAGGGCGTGCTCCATACCCCAATAGCTCATCTCGAAACGCGGATTGATCAGCACGATTTCGATCATGTTCTTGTTTCCGCGAATGTTTGCCTGCCGGCGGAATTAATCCAAGGCCTAGCATATTTCGATCTAAACTTGCGCGTCAATCCGGAAAGCAAATCCAATTATTTTGACGGCGCGCCGCGCAATCCGTGACAAGTTCAGGGAACGAGGACAAGGCAAGTTTAGAATACGTTTGGATAAATATATCTCCCGATGACGTCCTCTATAAACCAAATCAGCAGAAGAAGAATCAGGGGCGAAATATCAATCCCGCCAAAATTCGGTATCATTCCCCGGATCGGGCGGAGCAGCGGTTCCGTCACCGCGGTCACGAAGTTCCAAATCGCGCGCACGGCGTCGTTGTAGCGGTTGACGACATTGAAGGCGACAAGCCAGGAGAGGATCGCCGCGGCGATGATCACATAGATATAGAGGTTTAGGACCAGTAAAAGGATGTCGAGAAGTGCGCGCATGGGAACTCCGGACCGCTGGCTTCGATCAAGCTCGTTTACGCGGCCCCGGTCGTGCTGGCAAGTGGAGCCTGGCACGAGCCGCGATGAATTCGATGTCGAGCCGGACCCGCGCCAACAACCTTGCATGCGCATAGCCGCTCGCGTAAACACCGGTTTTGGGGGCTGTAGCTCAGATGGGAGAGCGCTGCAATCGCACTGCAGAGGTCAGGGGTTCGATTCCCCTCAGCTCCACCAGCCACTCAAAGGAACGTTTTGCCGCGCTTCAAGCAATCTCCTCTTTCGTATGTTCGACCCTATATGAAAATCATGCCGAATTATGCCAACCCAGCCAATTTCCTGCGGCTTGCGAGAGTGCTCGTGCCTTTATCGGCGGCGTTGACCGTACTGTTGCTTTGCGTTGGCCTTTACCTCGCCTGGTTCGTGGCGCCTCCCGATTATCAGCAAGGCGAGACGGTCAGGATCATGTATCTGCATGTGCCCGCGGCCTGGCTTGCCATGGCGGTCTATGCCGTCATGACCTCGGCGGCGCTTGGCACGCTTGTGTGGCGCCATCCGCTCGCCGACGCGGCGCAAAGGCCGGCGGCGGCGCTTGGCGCCGGCTTCACCTTGCTCTGCCTTGGCACCGGCTCGCTCTGGGGCAAGCCGATGTGGGGCGCGTGGTGGGTCTGGGACGCGCGCCTTACCTCGGTTCTTGTACTTTTCTTGATCTATCTCGGCCTTCTCGCCTTGTGGCGCACGATCGAGGATCCGGGCAAGGCGGCGCGGGCAGCGGCGATCTTTACTTTGGTTGGCGCGGTCAACATTCCGATCATCAAATTTTCGGTCGATTGGTGGAACACCTTGCATCAGCCGGCCTCGGTCTTCCGCCTCGGGGGTCCGGCGATCGCGCCGTCCATGCTGTGGCCGCTCGTGATGATGGCGCTCGCCTTCACGTTTCTGTTCGTCACGCTTTATCTCATGGCAATCCGCAACGAGGTTCTCCGCCGGCGCCTGCGCCGCCTGTCGATCCTGGCGGCGGGCGCGCGGGAGCAGGGCCGCACTGGCGCATCATCCGCCTGGGAGGCCGCTTATGAGCCATGATCCAAATCTCGGCTTCGTGATTGCCGCGTATGCCCTTGCCTTCGTGATCGCGACCGGAATGATTGTGACGATCTTGGCCGATTACATGCGCTTAAAACAGGCGCTTTCGTCAGTTGCGCGGGACACCAGCCAAGATTCGGACCCGGAAAGTTTCAAATAAGATGGCCGCGACCGCGCCCCGGCCAGAAGCGGGGTCACATTCCGGGCGGCGGCCGCTCTTTATTTTTGCACCCTTGGTTCTTTTCGCCGCGCTGGCGGCACTGTTCGTGATCCGGCTCTACTCGGGCGATGCGTCGCTTCTGCCCTCCGCGCTCATCGGGAGAGAAGTCCCGGCCTTCGCCTTGCCGCCGGTCGAAGGGTATTCGGGCAAGCCGGGATTCTCCGACGCCGATCTCCGCCAAGGCAAGGTGACGCTCATCAATGTGTTTGCCTCCTGGTGCGTGCCTTGCCACCAAGAGCATGAGCTGATCATGCGGCTTTCGGCGGACCCTGCCCTGTCGCGCGCCGGGGTACGGATTTTCGGACTTGCCTACAAGGACGAGCCGGCAAACATAAGGCGATTTCTCGCCGAGGCGGGCGATCCCTATGCGAGGATCGGCGCCGACCGCAAGGGGCGAACCGCGATCGACTTTGGCGTCTATGGCGTGCCCGAAACTTTTGTTATCAAGGGTGACGGCAGGATAGCTTACCGTTTCGTCGGGCCCATCGGCGAGGAGAGTTATCGGATGGCAATCTTGCCCGAAATCGAGAAAGCCCTGCGGTGACCCCACACAGATCGGCGACGGAGTCCGCCGGGCTCGTTTGCGCGCGCGGGCTCAAGCGCCGGGCGCCACCGCGGCTTGATCCATTGACGTTCCCTCAACATGCCAATCACCTGTGGGCTGTGGACCACAAGGGCTGCGTTCGGCTGGGCTATGGGAGCCTGGATAAAGCTCGGAGTTGCAGTCCGAAACAAACCCAATACGCGCGTCCAAGACACTGTTCTCTCGCTAAGGCATCGGCCGGTCCTCCCGGCCATAAGAGAACTGTCACCCACCTTTCCGGTCCGTTTCGTCACCTTTCTATCAAGGCTGTGCAACAACCGCACCTGGCAACGTATGGTATTGAATAGCGGCATTGGTGACTGGGACACTCTGTATGCCTGTTGCGGTACCGAGTACCGCCGACAACGCGAGGTTGACGAAGGAAAGGAATTTCGTGCTATTGACGGATTCCGCATTCGCCACGAAGATGATGTCGTCGTTACGCATCTGCAGCCTCGTGGCTAGGAAATAGCCGCCGGGATCGCGGAAGCTGATGGTGAAAATGACTGGAACGAGCGGCCCGTTGAACCGCGTCATGTCGGCGCCGAGAAGCGCGGCCACTTCGCGGGGTTCCTGCCGGAAAAGGAACACCGCGCCTGGATTGGCTTGGAGGTCGGCCAATCCGCCGGCCTTCGCCACGGCTTCGGCAAGGTTGAGGCGCCAAGCGTCGAAATTGATCTGGCCTTGATTGGTGCCATTGGTGTTGAGACTATACGCCCCGAACGCGATGAACTTCTGCTGCTCTTGATAGACATAGATCCGGTCGCCCGGCAAAATATAGATGTTGTTGCTTGGATTCATGACGAGATTTTCGAATGGCACGGTGGCGCGGCGGCCGCCCCGTTCGAGCGTGACCCAGGTTGCATACCCTGGTCCCGAGATGCCGCCCGCGCGGGTGATGGCGTCGAGAACGCGGTCTCCCGCGCCGGTGCCCGGAACCGCGAAGCGAAGCGGCGTGTTCACCGTCCCGACCACGCTGATCAGCGACGTCCGCTGCTGGGCCAAAGCCACTATGACTTGGGGTTCGATCGCCCGGTTCTTGATCTTCTCAACGATCTCGTTCTGGACCTGGACATTGGTGCGGCCGGCGGCCTTGACCAATCCGGCGAAGGGAACAGTAATATTGCCATTGCTGTCGATCATTTGGTCCGGAAGGTTCACGAAATTGCCAGCGCGCGCACCTGCCTCGATCGGGATGAACAAACCTCCCGCCGACGCTTCGAAAATCGCGACCGAGACGACATCGCCAATGCCGAAGGTGATGTTGGCCGATGGGCGCCGGTCCGTGAAGGCGCCCGCGAGGCCCTTCGGCTCGTGCGCGGCGAGAATGTCGATTGTCTGGGGGGTAAGCTTGACCAAGGCGTAGGGGATGGTCGGAGAGACTCCGCTTTCAATATCCCCCGAGGTCGGACCGTTGACAGGAAAAAAAGAGCATCCGCCGGCACCAAGCAGAGCGAGGGCGAACACGGAGATCAGGCGGAATTGCAAGTTGAACATGAATATCCCCGCAAAAACTTTCATTCAAACTAGCCGAAAACAGATGCCGAGGCGAGCATGGCGGAGCCGCTTTCCGGTGCAACGCCGAAGTATCCGCGCCACCGTTGCAATTTTGGCACAGCCTTAACGGCATGCCGGCAACGCGGAAGGAATTTTAAGACTGGCGCCAGGCCCGAAAAGCCAGCCGCATGTTCTGTTTGCCGCCGCACTGACCTTCAATGGCGGGATAGGAATAAAGACGGCATTGGCGCGAGCAAATAATGGGGTTCGCGGACAAAGCTGTGCTTCCGGAACTTTCGCCCCTCCAGCACATTATCCGTTCACACTTAAGAGAGGCTGGAGAGGCCGCTAAACCTTGATCGTTAATCGACGAAGGAAATTCAATGCATATCGCGCTCGTCGCGCCGCTGACGGAAGCCGTGCCACCCAAGCTTTATGGCGGAACAGAGAGGGTTGTGTCCTGGCTGGCCGAGGAGCTTGTTAGGGAAGGACACCGGGTTACCTTATTCGCGAGCGCTGAGTCGGAGACGGCGGCCGAGCTTG
>JBQTKC010000297.1:0-12655 GCA_052386575.1 Beijerinckiaceae bacterium | reverse complement strand
TGGTTTTGCGCGGCATTCATCCGGAGATTAACCGGCCATTTAAGGCGCAAAACCAAAACGCCAAGGCAAACCACGGCAAACGCAAACAAGGTGCCGAGACTCACCAACTTGCCGACGAGCCCAATCGGCAGAAGACCCGCCATGATCGCGACCGCCGCGCCAGTGATTAGCGTGGTGACATAAGGCGTCTTGAATCTCGGATGCACGGTGGCCGCGAAGGATGGCAGCAGGCCGTCGCGTGCGATCGAGTAAAAAACCCGCGCCTGGCCGAGCAGGAGCACCAAAATGACTGAACTTAGCCCCAGGATCGCGCCAAGTTTTATGATGGCGGCGAGCCAGCCTAAACCGATGGCGTCGGCACCGACCGCGATCGGATCCGCCACATCCAATTTGTCGAACCGCACTATGCCAGTGATGACCACGCTCACCAATACATAAAGCAACGTGCAGATCGCGAGTGATCCGAGAATGCCAAGCGGCATGTCCCGCTGCGGGTTTTTCGCTTCCTGGGCGGCGGTCGATACAGCGTCAAAGCCGATATAGGCGAAGAAAACGACCGCCGCGCCGGAAATAACCCCGCTCCAGCCGTATTGGCCAGGACCGGTGTTCGGCGGAATGAACGCGCCGGACGGATTTTCCGGGGTCACCCAATTCGCGGTATCGACGAACCAGACTCCCGCAAGAATGAAAAGGACGACGATCGCGAGCTTCACGGCGACGATCGTGTTGTTGACCTGCGCCGATTCCTTGATCCCGGTAACGAGCAATATGGTGACTACAAGAATGATGAGGACCGCCGGAATATTGACCACCGCGCCCGTCGCCGCAAAACTTCCCGCCGCCGCGTCAAACGCGAGCGGGGCAGTGGCGAATTTGGCCGGAATCACAACGCCAATATCGCGCAGGAAACTTGTGACATAGCCAGACCACCCTATCGCGACGGTTGTCGCGCCAAAAGCATATTCGAGGATCAAGTCCCAGCCGATGACCCACGCCACGAATTCGCCCATCGTCGCATAGGCGTAGGTGTAAGCGCTGCCCGCGACCGGCACGGTCGAGGCCATCTCCGCATAGCAGAGGCCGGCGAAAGCGCAGACGATTCCGGCGAGCACGTAAGAAAGACTAATCGCCGGCCCGGCATGGGCAGCGGCGGCATGCCCTGTCAGAACGAAAATGCCCGCGCCGATGATGGCGCCGATCCCAAGCGCGACGAGGCTCCAAAGCGAGAGCGTCCGCCGCAATCGCGGCTCGCCTTGAACGGATTCGAATTCAACGTCTTTTGCTTCCGCTTGAAGCACCGCGATCGGCTTACGCACCCAAAGATTCGCCATTCCCCAATTCTCCCATTGGCCGCGCAATGCCCCGGCCGCTCACCATGATCGCACGCGCCAAGCGCTTTGTCGCATGATTTCGCGCCTGTAAAGATTCGGCAATGCGCCTCTAGATCGGCGTTGCCCCGGATGGGGCGAATTTCGAGACTTTACGTCTTGACGCCAACAAAATCGCCATCGGCGGGCGCCCAGCGCGCTGCTCTCACCTGCTTTGGAGCGCGCCGCCACAAGGGTCGAGCCTTGCTTAAATCCGTCGAACGCGGCAATCTCCCTCTCAACAAGGCCATCCTCCGGCGGACGGCCAGCGGCAGGCGCCAGGACGCGAGAGGGTTTTTGCAAGGTCCATGCGCGCTCCAAACGAGATCGATTTCTGGCGCGGTTTTGCCCTCGTTACGATTTTCATCAACCACATTCCGGGGATCTATTTCGAGCGGTTCACCTTTCGCAACGTGTCGCTGTCGGACTCGGCCGAGCTTTTTGTGTTTCTCGCCGGTTGGGCGATGCGCAAACTTGTCGATGGTTCCCGCGCTCTGCCGGCAAGATGGCTCATTCTACGGCTGGAAACCCGCGCCTTCCAAGTCTATGTCGCGCAGATGGTCGTCACCGAGCTGGCCATCGCGCTCCTCGCTTCGGCCGCGCTCTTTCTCGATGCGCCCTTCCTCCTCGATTGGCACAATGCGTCGGCGATCTTCAACGATCCGAGCAAGGCCCATATCGGTCTTGTTTTGCTTACCCATCAGCTCGGCTATTTCAACATTCTTCCCCTCTATGTCGTGTTGATTTTCATCGCTCCGGCGATCGCGCTGCTCCATCGTCATGCTCCGGCGCTTTTGCTACTCTCTTCGGTCGCGATTTATACCGCCGCTCTCGTGTTCGGCGTGAACCTGCCGACGTGGCCGGTCGAGGGCACCTGGTTCCTTAATCCGCTCACCTGGCAGCTCATCTATGTGCTTGGTTTCCTGCTCGCTGGGAAAGACGGGATTGGCGGTTTCGCGCGGCGCCGCCATGCCATTTTGCGCTGGCTCGCTCTGCCGGTCCTGGTGCTCGGCGTTGCCGTGGGCATGACGAATTTCTCGCCCAACTTGGTCGATCTCCCCGAGCCAAAACTCCTTTTTACGTTCGACAAAACGTTTTTGTCGCCGGTCCGGCTCATTCACAGTCTTGCTTTGACGGCGGTTTTCGCCGGCACCTTCAACATCATCGCCCGCTGGCTGCCGCGTCTCCCGGACTATTTGTGTCTGCTCGGGCGTAATTCGCTCAGCGTGTTCTGCGCCCTGTCGCTGCTCAGCCTGAGCGGGCAAATCGTCCGCTACGTCTATGGCGGGTATTTTGCATCCGACGCATTCATCGTTATCTTGGGCGTGCTCTTGATGGGTTTTATCGCATGGACAGCGGAATGGCGCGAAAGATCGCGGGCGGAGTTTGCCAACAAGTAGCTGTCGCGTTAGCGTTAGCCTGCCTCTTCGTGCCGGTCATGCCGGCTCCGCACGCGAAAGACCTGGCCGCCCCCGTCGCGCCGCCGATGAGCCCGCCCTGTGACGTGCCGGCGGCGGATATCGCCGCCCCAGCCACGCTTCCCAATGTGACCCAAGCCCTGCAAAAAGGCGAGAAAGTGCGAATTCTTGCGATAGGCTCATCCTCGACGCTCGGCTACGGGGCCTCGTCGAAGGACATGAGCTATCCTTCGCTGCTCGCAGCCATCCTCGAACATGCCCTCAAAGGAGTCGATGTCGTGATCGTCAACCGCGGGGTCTCCGGAGAAATGGCGGAGGACACATCCGAGCGAATCCGAAGCGAGGTCACGCTCAGGAATCCAGACCTCGTACTTTGGCAACTGGGAACAAATGACGCGCTGGCCCGGATTCCGCCGCGGGATTTCGAGGACACCGTTCGTTCGACGATCCGCTGGCTGACGGGAAACAAGATCGACGTCGTGCTCGTTGGGGTGCAATATACCAAGCGTCTTGCCAAGGACGCGCATTATGTCGCGATACGTGCCAGCCTGCAGAAAATCGCGGCCGAGGAAAACATTCTTTACGTTCGCCGCTACGATGCGATGCGGTTCATCGCCCAGACCAGGGCGAATTTGCAATTGATGGCGGGCGATAATTTCCATCTTAATGATCTTGGCTACCGGTGCATGGCGGAACATATAGCCCATGCCATGATCGTAAGTCTTTTCGTTAAGCGCGTGCGGCCCGCCCACAATTGATCTGATTTCGCTTAACTGACTTCGAACCATGTCATCATGCCGGTGGTCTGGCGCCCCGCCATCAGACATTCGATCACCCATTTGCCCGGATTGTCGGCCACGAAGGCGACATGCTTGGTCTTGCCCTGTGGAACGAGGACGGCATCGCGCCAATAGGGCTCCCAGCCATCGTCGAGATCATGGAGGAGCCGCATCGCGTGGCCATGCACATGCATTTGCTGAACGAAGGCCGTATGGTTCACGAAACCGAGGGTCACCGAGGTCCCGCGCTTGACCGAAAACAACGGCGCTGGCGCAAAACCGGTGAACGCTTTCCCATTCAGCTTCCAATATAAGGGGCGGTCTTGCACCGCCGCCGGGATAGGGCCGCTCCCCATGGCGGCCATGGCCTCGATCAAAATATCGACCTTACGCGACGCCGCCAAATTGATCTCACTGGGCAGAAGTGGATTTTGGGGCAGCGAGGCGATTGGCGGCAAGGGAGAGCGTTTTTCTCCCGCGGTCTTGAAGGCGAGAAGAACACGGTCCGGCTCGTTGTCTCCTAGCAGCGTCATGATCGCATCCGCTCCAGCGTCCCCGGGTAGATCGAGCATGACATCGAAACGCGCGCCGGGACCAAGCGGAATCGTCTGCCGGGCAGGCTCGAAGGCCTCGCACGGCTGACCATCGACCGCGAGAATCAAGGGTTTGACGCCTTTGAATGCGATCACCATCAGCCGCGTACTGGCGGCGTTTAAAATTCGCTGCCGCAAGCGCGATGCGGGCGGCAAGGTTTCCTCGACCGGAACAGCGCGCGAGTTGAGGGTGACGAGCGGCCCGATGCGGCCCGCCCCCGCGGCGTCAGTGCCGGCGTTGAAACCGCCGAGCTGGCCTTTGCCGTCGAGCTTCCAATCGGCGAGAACGACAAGCATGTCGCGGTCGGCCATGGGCGGATCTCGCTCGTCGACGATCATGACGCCGTATAGCCCGCGATCGCGCTGCTCGCCGATGAACGGCAAGGCGTGCGGATGATACCAAAAAAGCCCGCTGTCGGGAGGGGTAAAGCGACAATCGAAAGAGCCGCCTGGCGGGACCGGCTCTTGCGTCAGGCCGGCGACGCCGTCCATCGCATTGACAATCCGCACGCCGTGCCAGCTGAGACTTGTTGGCTGGGCGAGCTTGTTGACAAGCCTTACTTTGACCTCCTCGCCTTTTTTGTAACGCAGGAGCGGCCCGGGCACCTCTCCATTATAGCTCCAGACGGCGGTTTGCGTGGCAGGTTCCGGCAGAAGGCTGACATTGCCCTCCCGCGCTTCAAGGACAAGGAAACCGTCCCGCGGAGAGGGAGGCTCCGCCCGCGCGGGGAGCGCCAAAATGCTGGCCAGCGTATGCCCAAGAAATAGGCGGCGGCTGATTGTTCCGCGCGGCATCAAAAATCCTGCGGGGTGTGAGAGGGCTCGCCTGCGGCCAAGCCGAAGGCCGCGAGTCGAGACGTGAGGTTAGATCCAGCGCCGGACCTTGGCTTTGTAGCGCAAATATTTGCCGCCGAATTTTTTTTCGAGATAGGCTTCCTCCGGTTCGATCACACCTTTTTGCAGAACAACTGCAAACGGTAGGACCAGAATCAAAATCCAAAGCGAATTTGCGAGAATAGCAGTGCCGATACAAAGCAGAAGCATCCCCAGATAAATCGGATTGCGGCTCCTTTGAAAGACCCCCGAAGTCACAATCTCAGTTGAGGGTTTACGGACATCGAGGGGCGTGTTCGCCGCCTTCATCTCCAGGACCGCCAAAATTCCAAGGGCGATGGCGCCGAGGATGATGAGAACACCAAGCGGCGCGGCAATGGCGGGCGGCAAGAAACTTGCTGGCCAGAAAAAATTTAGAATCAGTCCCAGAGCGATCGTTGCGGCCAGGATCAAGGGTGGCAGGGCGATGACGCCGGGTCTGTCGGGACGATCCTCCTGCATGGCCTTCCCTCCTTCGTCAAGCGTGCCTTTGATACGGCATCAAATTAGATCCAGCGCCTGACCTTGGCTTTGTAGCGCAAATATCTGTCGCCGAATTTTTGTTCGAGATAGATTTCCTCGGGTTCGATCACGCCTTTTTGCAATGCCGCCGCGAGCCCGGCGGAGAGTAGAAAAATCCACAAGGAATTGACTATGCAGCCGATGCCGATGTTGAGCATGATCATGCCGATATATAAGGGATTGCGGCTCACGCTGTAGACACCGGAAGTCGCAATATCGTTAGCCGGCTTGCGGATGTCGAGATGGGTTTTGACTCGAACCATTTCCCGCGCCGCGAAGAGCTTGATGTTGACAGCGGCGAAAATGACAACGAGTCCTAGCGGAAAGCCCCAGCCTTCCGGGAAGAATGCGGCGGGCCAAATCATGTCGAGGCCAAATCCCAGCGCCAAAACCCCCGCGAAAATCATCGTGGGCGAAGCAATGACATTCGCGTGGTCGGCGGCCGCATCAAAACCCCGTGGTCCTTGTTGCATCGAGGTGGCTCCTCGTGTCCTTGTTTTGGCCAATCCTACTAATGGGCGCTTCTCACAACGCTGGCATTAGATACGCGCGTTTAATTGCATTCCCCGCTGCCTTGCCAACACGGGCCATTCGAAGCATGGTAATTTGCCAAACGAATCGGCGCGGACTTTTTTTAAAGTTTTGCGGATCTCACTTTAAGGTTTTAGGAGACCATGACAAAGACCGTCCGGGTTTACGAGGCCGGCGGGCCCGAGGTGATGCGGATCGAGGATATCGGCGTGCCGTCGCCCTCGCGCGGAGAGGTGCTTGTCCGCAACCATGCGATTGGCGTCAATTACATCGACATTTATTTTCGCGGCGGCGCTTATCTTGTGCCTTCGCTTCCCTTCACGCCGGGCAACGAGGGCGCCGGCGAAATCATTGGCCTTGGCGCGGGCGTGAAGAATTTTAAGCTTGGCGACCGGGTCGCCTATGCCACAAATTTTGGCGCCTATGCCGCCGAGCGGCTCATTGATGCGGACCGTCTCGTCAAGCTGCCGAAGAGCATTTCCTTCAAGACGGCCGCCGCGATGATCTTGAAGGGTTTTACCGCGCAATATTTGCTGCGCCAGACTTTTAGGGTGAAGGCGGGGGACACGATCCTCGTTCACGCGGCGGCGGGCGGGGTAGGCCTCATTCTCTGCCAATGGGCGAAGGCCCTCGGCGCGACCGTGATCGGGACGGTGGGCTCGCCCTTAAAAGTCAAGCTCGCCAAGGAGGCCGGAGCCAAACACGTGATCCTCTATCGCGAGGAGGATTTCGCCGCTCGCGTGAAGGAGATTACCAAGGGGAAGCTCTGCGATGTGGTCTACGACGGCGTGGGCAAGGCAACTTTTCCGGCCTCGCTCGATTGCTTGCGGCCGCTTGGAATGTTCGTGAGCTTCGGCTCGGCCTCGGGGCCCGTCGAAGCGTTCAATCTCGGACTCCTTTCGACGAAAGGTTCGCTCTTTGCCACCCGCCCGTCGCTCCACACTTTTTCGGCCAAACGCGAGGACTTAGAAAAAATGGCCCGCGACCTTTTTCGCGTGGTGGCCAGCGGCAACGTGAAAATTCCGCTGCATCGGACCTTGCCCCTCGACGGCGTGGCCGATGCGCATCGGGCGCTCGAAGCCCGCGAGACGACGGGCGCGACCGTGCTCACCCCGTGAACGGCGAGGCTATTTGCTTTATATAAGAATAATACGTTTATAAGCAAAAGGGCAGGAAACGGTGAACGCAAGGCAAGATCAAAGTACCAGAGGTATAATTATTATTATCGCGTGTTGTGGCGTGTTATCGTCATTAGTTGTCCTATATGCCATAAATTTATTCTATCAACGTTCCCAGGGCGACCCGTTTTTCGCTAGTCAAGAGTCTATGGTTTTCAAAGAAAGTCTCGCGGTAAAAGGTATTCGCAGGGACGTTGCCGAAGAGTTCGTAGGCGCTATGGTAAACTGTATTTCTCCGCCACTCTTGCCTGGGCAAGGTTTAACGGAACCGCAAGTAAACGAACGTGTCAAGTCGGCATGGAAGAACTATATAGCGTCAAACGAAAATACAAAAAACCAGAAATGCAATAATAACAATCCGCATTTAACATTCGAGTTGCCATGTAAATTAACAATTAATGGGTCTTCTTACAAGTTCAGAAAAGAAGTGAAACTAGGTTATATTAATATATGTGAAACCACCGTAGCTACAAGTATACGTTCTGCCGCGCGCAGTTGTGCGGCATCTGCTAAGTTCGAAGCTTGCGTAGTAAGTTCTGTCCTGGCCAATGATGATGTCAAGAAGGAAATCGATAAGCCGGTGGAAATTCAGGCGATAGCGAAATAGGTAACTGGCGCGGGCTTCGATAGCGGAACACACCAAATATGGACCAAAAATGGAATGGCGGGACGACGGCCTCATCATCGGCACCAGAAAACATGGCGAGACGAGCCTCATCGTCGAGGCGATGACCCGCGCGCATGGCCGCCATTTCGGGCTTGTCAGGGGCGGCCGTTCAAAGCGCATGCGGCCGTTGCTGCAACCGGGCAATCACGCCGAATTCGTGTGGCGGGCGCGGCTCGATGAGCATCTCGGCACGTTTTTGGTCGAGCCCGTGCAATTGCGGACGGCGCGTTTGATGGCGAGCGCGGAAGCGCTGCACGCGGTTTGTCACGTCGCGGCTCTTCTGCGCCTTGGCCCCGAGCGCGATCCGCATCCAGCACTCTACGAGACGGCGATGCGGATCGCCGGCGATGTCGACCGGCGAGTGAGTTTGGCCCCGCTTATGGTGCGCTTCGAGGCCGAGGTTCTCGCCCAAATGGGGTTTGGTCTCGATCTTGAAACATGCGCCGCGACCGGCGCCACCAACGATCTCGTTTATGTGTCGCCAAAATCCGGACGCGCCGTGTCGAAGGAGGCAGGCGAGCCATACAAAGCACGGCTTCTGCCGCTGCCTTCTTTTCTGCGGGGCGAAATCGAAGCGCCCTCTCCCGCCGAAATAAGGGATGGTTTCCGGCTGACCGGTTTTTTTTTGTTGCGCGATCTTTTTGGCCCGCGCGGCAAAACCCTGCCGGAGGCGCGCGGCGCCTATCTTGCCGAACTCGAAAAGCGCTTCGGCTCGGCCGCGTGAACTTTGCAGGCTACTTGATCTTGGTTTCCTTGAACTCGACGTGCTTGCGGACGACCGGATCGTATTTCTTAAAGCTGAGCTTTTCCGTCTTGGTGCGGGCGTTTTTCTTGGTCACATAGAAATAGCCCGTGTCCGCCGTGGACAAAAGCTTGATCTTGAGCATTGCGGCCTTCGCCATTCCATCGTTCCTTCATGCGGCGCGCGGCCGGACCAAACCCATGCGGGATGAGCAAGCCGCGACCATACGGATCGCGCTCCGCTTGTCAATAAAGGGACGCTGGCGCGGAACTCGCGCCGCGGCGTAAGCCTTGAGAAGAGCCGGGAGCCGAAAGGCTGTTTGCCCGCATCCGCGAGGCCGTTCCTGAATGGCCCGGCTAGGCAACCGGCAGCGGCAAGTTCACTCCCGCCGGGAAAACTGTTAGTGTCAGGTGGCCTGCGGGCGGATAGCCAAGATCCAATCCCTTGCATGGCAAGTCCGCGAACGGAGTCCCGTCCTGTCTTGAACAAGTTTCACGATTCCAGCGGACAAATTTTCCAAACTTTCGCCGCACGGCGAGAAAGAAGGACTAAAAATGGCGCGCAGCAAGATCGCATTGATCGGTGCCGGTCAGATCGGCGGAACCCTGGCTCACCTCGCGGCGTTGAAGGAGCTTGGCGACATCGTGCTCTTCGACATCGCGGAAGGGACGCCGCAGGGCAAGGCCCTCGATCTCGCCGAATCCGGTCCGGTCAATGGGTTCAACGTGGCCTTCGAAGGGGCCAATAGTTACGATTCAATCGCCGGCGCCAACGTCGTCATCGTGACGGCAGGAGTTCCGCGAAAACCCGGGATGAGCCGCGACGATCTGCTCGGCATCAACCTCAAGGTCATCGACGCGGTCAGCGCGGGCATCAAGCAATATGCGGCGGATGCGTTCGTCATCTGCATCACCAATCCGCTCGACGCCATGGTGTGGGCATTGCAGAAAACCGCGTATCTGCCGGCAAACATGGTCGTCGGCATGGCCGGTGTGCTCGATTCGGCGAGATTCCGCTATTTCCTCTCCGAGGAATTGAAGGTCTCGGTCGAGGACGTCACCGCCTTCGTCCTCGGCGGCCACGGCGACGACATGGTGCCTTCCCTGCGCTATTCCAGCGTGGCGGGTATCCCGCTGCCGGATCTTGTCAAAATGGGCTGGACAACCCAAAAAAGACTCGACGCGATCGTAGACCGGACCCGCAAGGGCGGCGGCGAAATCGTCGCTCTTTTGAAGACGGGATCGGCGTTTTATGCGCCGGCGGCGGCGGCGATCGCGATGGCCGAATCCTATCTCAAAGACGAACGACGGGTGTTGCCCTGCGCGGTGAAGCTCAATGGGGAATACGGCGTCAAGGATCTCTATGTCGGCGTACCGGCGGTAATTGGCGCCAAGGGCGTCGAGAAAATTGTCGAGGTCGCGCTCGATTCATCGGAAAAGAAGATGTTCGAAAAATCGGTCGGGTCGGTGCGCGATTTGGTTGCAGCTTGCAAGACGATCAACCCCGCCCTCGCGAACTAATAGTCCGAAGTGGCGATCGTATGCCAGCTCTCGACGCCTCCGGTTGGAGTGCGAAATAGCGGAGCCTCTTCGCGGGAGTCTTTGACCAAAGTTTTTCGTAGTCGAGGCTGGATGCCCGCATTTTGGCCTGGTTCATGGAACCATCGGGCCTGGCGGGCGTCTAATGGGAAAGCCGGAGTCGCGCCGCGGACAGTTCGCGCCCGGAAAACAACAGCGCGAGGGAGGCTTGCATGACTTCGGATTCTGCCACACCAACTGGGCCCGACTTGCGGCAAGGCGTAGCGCTCACTGATCTTGCCGACGGCGCCATGCTGGCAGGCCATGCCGGCAGCGAGGCTGTCCTGCTCGTTCGCCGCGGCGAAGATTTTTTCGCAATCGGCGCCGTATGTAGCCATTATGGCGGGCCGCTCGCGGAGGGGTTGGTGGTTGGCGAGACGGTTCGCTGTCCCTGGCACCACGCCTGTTTCAGCTTGCGCACTGGCGAGGCGCTTCGCGCGCCGGCCCTCAATCCGGTGCCCTGTTTCCGCGTCGAACGGCGGGGCGGGGCGGTGTATGTCCAGGAAAAACTTGAGAAGGCGGCGCCGCGCGTGCTGACTTCGCCCGCGTTGCCGCGAGCCGTTGTCATCGTGGGCGGCGGCGCGGCTGCCAACGCCGCCGCCGAAACGCTCCGCAACGAGGGCTATCGCGGCGGCATAACCATGTTGAGCGCCGATGACTCCGGTCCCTACGACCGCCCAAATCTGTCGAAGGGCTATCTCGCGGGCTCGGCGGAAGAAGACTGGATCCCGCTTCGGTCGCCGGACTTTTACAAAGAGAATGATATCGATCTAAAAGTCGGGACAAGCGTTACCGCCCTCGATCCATCGCGCCGCAAACTGCGGCTCGCCGATGGCGGCGAATTGACGTATGACGCGCTGCTCCTTGCCACCGGCGCCGACCCCGTGCGCCTAAACCTCCCTGGCGGCGATCTTGCGCATGTGCGTTATCTGCGCACGTTGGCCGACAGCCGCGCACTTATCGCCAAAGCAAAAGCTTCGCGGCGGGCGGTTGTCCTCGGGGCAAGCTTCATTGGCCTCGAAGTGGCGGCCTCGCTTCGCGCCCGAAACATTGAAGTCCATGTTGTGGCGCCCGAGACTATTCCAATGGAGCGGATTCTAGGAGCGGACGCCGGAAATTTCATTCGCCTGCTGCACGAGGAGCATGGCGTAAAATTCCATCTCGGCACAACGGCGGCATCCGTTTCCGCGCAAACCATCGTGTTGAGCAACGGCGAAACGCTTGACGCCGATCTCGTTGTCGCCGGCGTCGGCGTGCGGCCTTCGATTGCGTTGGCGGAACAAGCGGGGCTTTCGATCGACCGCGGAATCGCGGTGAACGAATATCTGCAAACGAGTGCCCCTGGTATTTTCGCGGCCGGTGATATCGCGCGCTGGCCTGACAGGCTCACCGGCGAAACGATCCGAGTCGAGCATTTTATAGTCGCCGAGCGGCAAGGACAGACGGCCGCGCGCAATATTTTGGGGGCACGCGAACGATTTGACGCGATCCCATTCTTTTGGACCGAACAGTATGATTTGCAGATTGCCTACATAGGGCATGCCGAACGATGGGACAAAGCGGAAATCGATGGCAGTCTCGCCGCGCGCGACTGCGCGATAAGCTTTTATCGCGGCGGCAAGAAATTGGCGGTCGCGACCATCGGCCGCGATCTTGCCGGCCTTGAAGCCGAGGTAGCGTTCGAACGCGCCATCGCTTCCGAATAGATGTAAGCGTCGCCGGCGTCAAACGGGTCGTGGTGGTCATGGAACATTGTGCGAAGGGCAAGCCGAAACTTTTGCACAAATGCACTCTGCCCCTGACCGGCACGGGGGTGATCGACCTCGTGATCACGGATCTCGCGGTGTTCGAAATCGACAAAGCTGGCGGCACGGGCATGACCCTCATTGAACTCGCCGATGGAGTCACGCTCGACGAGATCAAGGCGAAGACCGAGGCGGCTTTTAAGGTGGCGCCGGACCTCAAGACCAGGGCGGCGTGAGTCTTATTTGGGCAGGTGGCCGAAACATTGGCGCCTTACCGTCACGATGAAACCCGCGCAACCGTTCTCGCTACCGCCGCGCTGCCAGCATTTGTGTTTCTGCGCGGGCCGCGCTCGCCCCTTTCCTCCACGGAGCTTCGCGCCAAACCGAACCCCACGCCGTTGGCGCTGCCGATTTAACGGATGCCGTAACACCGTGACTCAGATAGAGTTTCTGCTCATGACACTTGCGCAAACGCCATTTCGGTCTACGCAGTTACGTAAACCAGCAAGTCGGGACTCGAATATTTTGCCAGTGATTTAGGGCCTGTGTTCAGTTGAGCAAGATGATAGCGCGGGCCAGCTGAATTCCGGCGAGGAAATTTCTGGCGAGTTTGTCGTATCGCGTGGCGATGGCTCGAAAGTGTTTGAGTTTATTGAAGAAACG
>JBQTKC010000296.1:0-3894 GCA_052386575.1 Beijerinckiaceae bacterium | reverse complement strand
CGCTCACAAGGCATAAGCTCCCCTTTCCTGCTGACACAAACCTTTTGACGTCACCACGCCGCCGAGGGCACGCATCGCGATCGCCGGACCGGCGCGGTCTCATCACTTTCGAGCGGCGCGTTTTGCCAACAAACACCAGGCTTCGAGGTGGATCACGATGGCATGATTGGCGTAAATCCTATAAAATATTGCATACGAGGATCGAGTAAACCGCGTAATAAATTTATAGAGCAAGATTTGCGTCCGCGTTTTAAACAATCTTTGTTCCAATTTAGATAACGTCTGATCAAAAGGCCTCGCCTTGGGCCGGAAAAGAACAAAATCGCGCGCCGATGGACCCGATGCGCGACGCTGCATGCGCGCCAAACGGCGCGCGGGCCGCGTTTGGCGCTTCTTCCGAACGGGCTTTACCTTGCCGTTGGCGGCGTGTCGACATCGAGGCGGAAGTCTTAGCCGCCGGCGTCCAATTCCGCCGTCACGTCTTTGAGGGCCGCCGGCAATAACGGGTGCACGGCGCGTTTGCCCCAACGGCGGCGAAGTCCTAGAACATTACCAATTAAGATGCCGGTAAAGAGACCTGGACCGCTGGAATAGATTCTCCAGCCGCCTTCGACGCCGACCGTGCCGGCTTTGGCCTGTTGCCACTCGGTGCCTGCGGCATAGCGATCGGGGAATGCGGCGTCGCTGCTGCTGAAATAGGCGTTGCGCTGCCGCGGCAGTGCTTGCGCGAGCACATCCGTCACGGTGATCGGGTTTGCGAGCTGGAGCGCGTCGAAGAGCGCTTCGGCGTCGCCATGAACCGCCATCGCTTCAGCGTAGCGAAGATGCGAGTGAACATACATGAGGCCGATTTCGCGTCCAAAAAAAGAAGACGATTCGGCGCGCTGGAACATCAATTGCGGGCCGCCGCGATAGGCGGCCGGCCGGTCGATCAGCCGGGCGCCATCGGGAAAAAGCAGATGCTCGCGGATGAGCTCTACATGGCGCGCGGCCTGTTCTGGCGTAAACAGTCCGCCAATGATGCTCTGGGTCATCGGCAACAGCGAGTATTTGAGGCCCGTGCGGGTGTCGCTCGGGTGCAGCAACAGCTCCGGCGGTCCTCCTTCGGGCGCAAACAGGCCATAGCCCGCGACCGTGCCGTCGCGCAGGAGATGGCGGTTGAAGTCGAGGCGCATCGCGCTTGCAAGCTGGCTCGGCGCCTCGGCCTCGCCGGCCCGGCCCGCCCGGCGCAGCACTTCGGCATAGCGGTTGAGCTGTTGATAAAGCAATGCAACCGTCCAGCTGCTGACCATCCAGTCGTGCATCTTGGGGTCGACAGGCTGGAGCGAATCGTTCCAGTCGCCGTGGCCATACTGGATGAGATGCGTTCCGGGGATGAAGCGCTCGCGCACGGTCGCGAGCAATTTTCCGACATGGACGGCGACGCAATCCTTATGCGGCGTCAGTTCGAATGTGTCCTCGCGCCGCCAGGCGACCGGCTCATTGAGGAAGCCCCAATCGTTCGTCGCCTCGATATAGTCGTTCAGCGCTTTGAGCGGCCAGACGATGACGTCCCCGTGGCTGACCTTATCCTGGATGATCGAATAGGGTTCCAACATGAACCATTGCGGCCAGTCGCCCTGCGCCTCGTATTGTTGGGCGAAGATGATGCGGAGGATCTCCTTGACCGGTTCATCGTGTTCCAACGCCAGAAGGAACTCGACCGGCCCCTGGCAGACGTCGCGCGTTCCCCAGGCGGCGCCGGTATATTGTTCAAGCCCATGCGGAACGGTCAGATGAATCATCGCGTTGTGCGCGAGCCACGGGAACAGCGTGTCGAGTGCGGCGCCCCCGCTGCCCGTGATCCGAAAGTTACGGGTGACTCCTCCCCAGTAGCGCCGCGCGGGTTGAAGTAGGCTCGCATCTTCGACGCCAAGCTGATATTTGGCGGTAAGCCGGTCCGCCGCTCCCGCATCGGTCATCGAGCCAACGACCGCGAAACTGAGTTCGCGCACCGGCCACGAGCGCAGCGCGAGGTACGCTCCGGCGCGGGGCTGACCATCTTCATAGAGCAACTCGTCGCCGCCAATCGCTTCAATCGCGTCTGGTGTGCTGGTGACAAGATGATAAACCGCGTTGGGATAGCGCTGGCCCCAAAGCCAGTTTGGGCCGGGCCGGAATGAAAAGCGTTTGGCGTTCGGCTCAATCTCGATAAGACCGTCGCAATCGAGCTCGCGCTCGCCCAACACCAAGTGTCCGAAGAATAAGAAGCGGCAGGGCTCTCCCTCGACGGTGACGCGCCATTGCATCGCCTTGTCCTCTCCCGAGGCAATGGCGCGGACGGTGATTGTGCGCATGCCGAAACGATAGATCCAGCGGCAGTCGGAGAGGCCGATCTCGAACGCGGAAGGGACCGTAAGCAGCCGCCAGCCATCGCCCGCGTCAATCAGCCCGCGCAGACCGCTGGCGCGCGTAATGTTGTAAGGATCGCGCGAGACGGAAAACAGTTTGTGAAACGAAGTGTTGCCGATCGTCAGCTGGGCGGCGAACACGCCGTGCATCCAGCAGGTGGCGCAAAGAGTTGCGGCATCGGGCAGCATCGATTGGCCCGACCGCAGCAGGGTGCCGTGGCGGCGCGTGACGAGCCGCTCCTTGGCCCTGAGCACGACATGGCGGTTGTGCGGCGGATCGGGGGTGAAGAAGGAGACGAGCTCTCCGTTCAACCGCTCTTCATGTTGCCGCTCCGGGTAGCGCCGGGCGAGCTCATCTGAAACGATTGCGTCGGCCACGGCGGGCGGAGCATTCTGCATCAGAGTCCGGACCGGCGTCCCCAGAATGATGGCGGCCGGGCTTTGATCACACCACGCCACCGCATCGATCCGTGCGAGGTCGCTGTCGCTCGATGCTTCCGCGTGATCGGAATCGTAGAGGCCGAAGAACCGCCAAGCCGCGCGCGCGCCGGGGGGGAGCGTGAGAGGAGCGGATTGGATCGCGGCACACGCAAGCTCGTGCTGGAGTCGCTTGCTTGGCAGGATCGCGCCGAACGCAAAGGAAAACCCATCGCGATCGCGAAAGGCCGGGCCGAAGAGCTGCATCCCGTCGGTCGCAAAGCTGCTCGCGCCATCGAGGCATCCATGGACAACCCACGGATTCCGGCCGCCCTGCGTCAAGTTCTGGCGGCTCATGACGACCGGCCCGTAACGCTCGTGGCGGGCGATATGATGGTCGGTGTATTGCGAGGCGTAGGCCTCGTTGTTCATCAGAAAGCCGCGGTCCCCGAGGCCAATGTCCTGAACGAGAATCGAATCGAAAGTCCGGTCAGCTTCGCCGATATTCGTCGCTTCGAGGCACCAAAGCCAAGCGGCGTCGTGCGGATGCAGCGCGAGCGTTACGCGGTGACGGAGGCCGCTTGTCTCGCCTTCCCAAACAAAACGGTCGCCGGCAGCGCCGAACCGGACGTTGGGCCCAGACCCGGCGGCCGCAACGGACATGGGCGCCGCGCCGTCAAGGCGCAGATAAAGCCGGGCGATGCCCCCATCGATGGGAGAGCCGAGCACTTGGTTGATCATCGTTGTCCCGTCTTCGCGCCGATGTTCGATCGCGAAGATGCAGCCGTTTGGGAGAACGCTAATCGACATGCCCGCGCGGTTCTCGATTCTATGGAGGCCGAGATTGCTGTCGCGCGGCGTCTTCCAACTTCGTGTGCCCGGGCCCGCCATCCTGCTTTCCTTTCAGGGTCCAGCGCCGCAAAACCTCGCTTTACGCAATTTTCTGCGGCAAATCGAGCTTCGATGTGCCGGGCAAACTCAAAATGAAATTTTCCCCCGCAAGCCCCGCTGGCGTCCAGCAACCTGCGGGACAAGCGTTGGACATCACATGTTGGGCAAGCGCGAGGGAGCTGAAAACGGTCAAGGA
>JBQTKC010000295.1:0-4909 GCA_052386575.1 Beijerinckiaceae bacterium | reverse complement strand
ACAAGATCCGCTCCTGCGTCTTGCCGCGCTTTGCGTCAAACTGCCCGAGGACGCGGCGCGCCTGCGCGACCGGCTGCGTCTTTCAAACAGCGAGGCGGAGCGTCTCGAACGCGCGGCAATCGCTCTCATCACCCTGCATGGGCTTGACGAGCCGCCAACGGCCGGCGGCTTGCGGGGCTTGCTCTTCCGCCACGGCCGCCAGGCGGCGGGCGACGCAATAATATTGGCGCAAGCCGATGCTCGCCTGGGACACGAAGACGAATGGACGCACGCTCGAAAACTTTTGCAAGACTCCGACGAACCGCGCCTGCCGTTTTCGGGCGCCGACATGGTCGCGCGCGGCATCACCGAGGGCCGCGCGGTCGGCGAGGCCTTGCAGGAGCTGCGAGCGCGCTGGATCAAGGCAGGTTTTCCAACCGACAAGGCGCTGCTCGCGCGATTGCTCGACGAAGCGCCGAGGAAGACGCCATGATCGCGGCGTGAATTCGCGCCAAACGGGCTCGCCGTTGCATTCGCGATACCTATGCCGCGATCATTTCTTATCGACAACCGCTGCCAGCGCCGCTTCGAAGCTCGCAATATTGCGCGGGTTGGCGCCAAAATCGTAATACCCGAAGCGCGATACCGAACGGATGTCGATTCGCGTCTGACCGGCGAGCGGCCTTAGCCTCAACGTGATATCGGAAGGAAAGCCGAGGATAAAACTGGTGGCGATGGCATCGATATGGCCAAGACCCGCCCGCCCCCCCGGCGGCCTTTGTTCGACGATCTTCCAGCCGTTTGCGGTCAGCGCCGCCAAGGAGGCATCGAACGCTTTCCGCGCGTCGAGATCGAGGAGGATCGGTTGGATCTCCGGATAGGCGCGGAGCTGCGCCGCGCGCCGCGCGATCGCCAAGCTTGGCGGAGTGCTATCGCCGCGCGTGGCCAAGGCCTGCCGCGAAAGGGAAAAGCTTGGCGGGTCCGCGATATCGGTCGAGATATCGGCAAGACGCGGCCGCCGCAGGGCTTGTTGGGCGAGATAGGCCGGATAGGCGAGAAGCAAAGTGGCGAGAACGAGCCCCGCGAAGGCCTGCCCGGCGCCCTTGCGGCCGCTGCGCCAAATGATCGCGAAAGCCACAATCGCGCATAAAATCGCGCCGCAGGCGATGATCATCGCCGAGGCAAGCACAACGAGCAAGTCACGCCCGCGGACAACTCCCAAAATTCCTATGACAGCGACCGCAAGCGAAAATAGCGCGAGGCGCTGGCTGAGCAAGGCCACATTGGAATAGGGTTCCTCGACGATCGGACGCCGCATGCCGAACTGTCCTCTTGCGATCCATTTGCATGAAAAGTGTCAAATGGTTAGTCCTCCCAATCGAATTTTTCCAGTGCTGCCGCGTCGGGTTGCACCAATTGGGCCGCGCCGGAAACCATGCGGCATGACCGCAAGCGCAACGGCAACCAATCTGTTTGCCGCGTTTGAGGTGCCGAAGGGCGGAGGGATCGGCCGGAGCTTGGGAGCTTATCGGCCCGCGCGGCCGCTGCTACGCCAAAAGCATTCGGCGGGCGCTTATCGGCGCCGCCGACGCTATCGCCTTGACCGCGGCGGTAAAAATGCCCTCGAGCACTTCGCGATTGTCGCACATGTTTCATGCAAGTTAGGCAGGTTAGCTTGATCGCGCCGATGAAGCCGCGAAGTCTGTCAAATCTTTGCGACCTTGTCCGACTGGAATGTTTTGGGGAATCCAGATGAAAACTTATCGGAGCGGGTTACATGGCGTTAACTTCCTCCCCACATGATCATTTCAGAAAGTTCCCCGCTCGGCGGCGTTGCCGCCTACAGTGTGGATTTATGAAAATGAGCACCGACCAGAACATTCCGCAAAAAGCCGCCGCCCTGAATCGACCCGCCGATCTCCTTGCAAGACTCTACCGCGAGATCGGGATTTCCGCCGTCGCCGCGGCGCTCGAGGCGACCGCGCGCAAGCCGCCAAAATCGCCGCAACGCAGCACGGACATTGCCACGCCGCGCAGGGAGGACGAGGCGGCATAATCATGGTTCGGCGCGGAACCGCCGGCCATTTGAGTTGATGTTTTTGCCGCACTGCGGTATAAGACCTTATGACGAATATAAGCCGCCGGCTTTTTTTGCAAGGCGCCGGGGGATTGGCGTGGACGGCAGCCGGGCTTGGCGGCTACGCATTCGGGTTCGAACCGGGCCTGCGTCTTAACGTGACTTCCTATCGCGTTAACCCGCCCCATTGGCCGGACGGATTGACCTTGAAGGCCGTCGTGCTGGCGGACATCCATGCCTGCGAACCTTGGATGCCCGCGAGCCGCGTTCGCGGAATTGCCAATCTAACCAACGATCTCGCGCCAGACATCGTTTTTCTGCTCGGCGATTTTTCTGGCGGCCACCGGTTCGTCGCCGGCCCGGTCATGCCGGACGAGTGGGGCGAGGCGCTCTCGGTTTTAAAAGCCCCGCTCGGCGTCTTTTCGGTTCTCGGCAATCACGATTGGTGGCATGGGGCACTGCCCGGCATGCCCGCCGACGGCGCCGACGGCGTGCGCCGCGCCTTGCGTTTCGTCGGCGCCTGCGTTCTCGAAAACGATGCGTTGCGCCTGAGCAAGAACGGCCAGCCCTTCTGGGTCGCGGGCCTTGGCGATCAAATCGGCGAACCGAAAGCCCACCGGAGATTTAGGGGCCTCGACGATCTTGCCGGAACCCTGGCCCAAATCGAAGATCAGGCGCCCGTCATCTTGCTGGCGCATGAGCCTGCCATGTTCCCGCGTGTTCCAAACCGCGTTCCGCTGACGCTCTGCGGCCATACGCACGGCGGCCAGTTAAACCTGCCTATTTTCAGCAGGCATTTTTTGCGTCATGAGCGCGGGGACGATCTGATCCACGGTCACATCGTCGAAAGAGACCGCCATCTCATCATCTCCGCCGGGCTTGGCACCTCCTATGCGCCGGTTCGTTTCAGGCGCCCGCCGGAAGTGGTCGCGCTGACCATCGGGGGAGAGCGGCCGCGCTCCATCACGTGAAGTGATTATCTGGAAATGGTATGAGTGCGATTATGTAAATCGCCCGCCACCGGAAACCCCTGCCAAATGGCTCCTGACGAGCAAAAACCCGGCGGCACCATTGAAGCCCTGCCCCAGGCCCTAGCGCCGGGCGAGCCGGTGGAAACGCCCCTTCCCGAAATTGCCGCCAAGGCCGGCGATCTTTTGGAAATCAAAAAATCGGTCGAGGATGCGGCCTCGGTCAGCGGCGGCCTGTGGCTCTCCTATCTCTTCGTTCTCTCCTATATCGCGATCGCGGCGGGCGCCGTCACCCTTGAAGATCTTTTGCTGATACGCCCCGTAAAGCTGCCATTCCTCAATGTCGAACTGCCCCTAAAAGCTTTTTTTGCCTTGGCGCCTTTTATTGTCCTCATCGTCCACGTCTATGCGCTCATGCATTTCAGGATGCTCGGCAACAAGGCCTCGCGTTTCCACACTGAGTTGCGCCGCCAGTTTAAGGCGGAAGGCGGCAAGGACATTCGCGGCAAGCTGCGGCGCCTCCTGCCGAGCAACATCTTTGTGCAAATCCTCGCCGGGCCGCCGGAACACCGCACCGGCTTTTTTGGAGTCATGCTGAAGGCCATCGCTCTTACGACTCTCGTTCTGTTTCCTGTTTTGGTGTTGCTCCTGTTGCAAATTCAGTTCCTGCCGTTTCACGATACGGAGATCACTTGGGCGCAGCGAGGCGCGCTTTTGTTTGACATCCTTCTTTTGTGGCCGCTGCGCCCGCCTATTCTCGCCGATCTCGATAGCGAAGGCCCTCACCTATTCCAAAAGCCACACCCTCACCCTGAGGAGGCGCAAAGCGCCGTCTCGAAGGGCGAGCGGAAGGAAGTTCGAGGTTCCGTTGCGAGCGAAGCGAATACAACGGAAGCGGGCGACTGGAGAGGCACCTATTCCCCTCCCCTTCATGGGGAGGGGTTAGGGGTGGGGTCGCCGCGCGCCCATCCTCTCATCCTGAGCTTGTCGAAGGACGAGACGCCCGGTTCGCGGGCTCCTCCGGATGAGGGTGCCGCTTTTGGAATTGGCTCTGAGCGCGCGGAGCTTCCGAGGCGCCGCCTGCGCGTCTTCGGCCTTGTCCTTGCTTTTGTCGCGAGCATCGCGGCCGTTTGGTTTTCCGTCGTGGTCGCAACCATCCCGGGCGAATGGCAGGAAACAGCGCTCGCATCACTGAACCCGCCGGTGCAGCGAATTGATGTCGACAGGGATGGCAAGAAGGAAACCAAACTGATTACGGCGCGCGATCTCTTGTTCGCGGGCGAGGTAGACGACACGACTCGAAGACGAAAGAGTCTGTTCTCGAACACTCTGGTCCTGCCGGGGTTCAATCTTTACGAGGCGCTGAAAATCGACGATCCGAAAAAACTTGAATGGCGGAAGTATCTTGTCGATTTGCGCGGCCGCCATTTGGAACGAGCCGCGTTGAGTGGAGCTGAACTCACCAAGGCCGATTTGACGGGCGCGCAGCTTCAGGGCGCGTTTCTCAGCTCTGCGCAGCTTCAGGGCGCGTCGCTCGGTAATGCGCAGCGTCAGGGCGCGTCGCTCTGGTTTGCCCGGCTTCAGGGCGCGTCGCTCGGTAATGCGCAGCTTCAGGGCGCGTCGCTCTGGTTTGCCCAGCTTCAGGGCGCGTCGCTCATCCTTGCGCAGCTTCAGGGCGCGTCGCTCGAACGGGCGCAGCTTCAGGGCGCATTGCTGATGCTCGCGGAGCTGCAGGGCGCGTCGCTTTCCGGCGCGAAGGTTAATGCAACCGGGCACCTCGAAAAATTGTGCTTCCCAGCGCCGCGCGAATCGGATGCAAGGTTTGCGGGCGGTAAGAGCGGGGTTTTCGCGATGGGGCAGCTTGGTTTTTTTGATGTGAGCCGGC
>JBQTKC010000294.1:0-14382 GCA_052386575.1 Beijerinckiaceae bacterium | reverse complement strand
CTTCGTGCGACTCACGCAAGCCGGAAAACCCAAAATGGTTGCCATCGTCGCCATCATGCGCAAAATCATCGTCAAACTGAACGCTCGGCTTCGTCCACAACAATTCGAAACATCATGGTAGATGACGACTGCCCGATATGATTCGACACCTGGAAACGCTGGACTAGAGGCAATTATGTTGATCGACACTCATTGCCACCTCGATTTTCCAGATTTCGCCGCCGGGCGCGGCGCCGTGATCGAACGCGCCCGCGCCGCCGGGCTGAAGCGGATGATCACGATCTCGACGCGCGTTCGGGAATTCGCGGCGATTCGCGGCCTCGCCGAGGCCTATGACGACGTCTTTTGCACGGTTGGAACGCATCCGCATTACGCACATGAAGAAGCGGTTACGGCCGCCGAGCTTGCCGATCTCGCCCGCCACAATAAAGGCGGCGGCGAAGAAAGCGCCCGCAAAGAAGACCGCCGCCAACCCCCCGTCGCTTCAATGCGCCAGCCTCTCCAAAAGGTCCCGCACATGAACCTGGTCGGATTTGTAATTGCCGGTGAGCGTGTACATCACCAGATTGACGCCGCCGCGAAGTGCTAGCTCGTGCTGGCGCTCGCCTCCCGGCACCAGCGAATAGAGGCCGTCGCCGTCGGGGTCGCTCGCCCATCCCGCCGCCAGATCGTTGCCGGTGATGATGATCGGCGAAACGCTGTCGCCCGCGCGGGCCGGGCGCGGTCCGCCATTGGTGGGGGCAGGGGGCAGCGCCTCGATCCAGGTCGCGCCCTTCGTGTAGCGGCCAATAAATCCGTCGATGAGATAAAAAGTCTTCGTCGCGACATGGTCGGCGGGAATGGGTTCGAGTTCCGGCACATCGACGCCTTCGAGCAGGGCTCGAAGCCATTTGGCTTCCGGCGTCGGCGGCCCGCCGGGTCGAGAGGCGAGCGCGTCGCGGGTATCGAAGACGATCGTCCCGCCCTGTTTCATGAAGAGAGCGGCCTTGGCGATCGCCGCCTGCGGCGGCCGCGGCTGCGACGAAGCGATTGGCCAATAGAGAAGAGGATAAAAACTCAATTCGTCCCGCGCGGGATCAATTGCGACAGGATCGCCGGGCGTCAGCGACGTACGCCGCGCCAGCACAAGCGAAAGGCTTCTCAAGCCGGCCCTGCTCACTTCGTCGACCCTGGCATCCCCGCTTGCCACATAAGCAAGCCGCGTCGTCAACGCGGCGCCAATATCGCGCGGAGACACGCTTGGGCCGGCAGGCTCGGCCGCGACCCGCGCGGGTACCAGCATCGAGAAGCCAACGGCAAAGAGAACAAGGCAAGCGATGGCACGCCCAGCACGCCCGCGCAGGCTACCCGAGAGCCAAAGCGAGGCGGCAGTATCGGCGCAGAACAGGAAAAACGCGGCGGCGAGCAGCCAGGGTTTGAGATCGATCGGGCCTTGGCCGCGCAAAAGCTCGTCGATCACACCAATCCCCGAATAATCCGCCGCCTCGAGCGTCTCCTTCGGTCCGAGGGCGTTGACGGCGATCAGACCATCGGGCGGGCCATAAAATCCGGGCGGATGTTCGGCGTCCGCGATGCCCGCGAACGAGGCGGGAATAGGAGTTGCGGTTGGCGGCGGGGGACCAAGGACACCGAAACCGTCGAGGCTCCGGCTCGGCGCGAAGGCCGCGGCTTCACGGGCTTCCGCCCCCCCGCCCGCGTCCGCATCCTTCGCGGTCTCCCCAGACAGAGCGACAATTTTGCGCAACATATCGACGAATAGTCCCGAAATCGGCAGGTTCGACCATGTCGTGTCCGCCGTGACATGAAACAAAACGATCAGCCCCTTGCCTTGCCGCGCCGCGGTCGCGAGCGGCGTTCCGTCCGAAAGCCGCGCCCAAGTCTTGGCGGCAAGGCCGGGGTCCGGTTCGGCGAGCACCTGGCGCGAAACGGTTACCTCATCTTTGACGGCCAAGCCAAAAAATGGACTCTCGCGGTCGAAGGGCGCAAGTTTTTTCGGGGTATCCCAGGACATTGCGCCGCCCAGCACGCGGCCGCCCCGGCGCAGCCGGACGGGAACGAGATCACCGGCCGCCGCGGCGAGATGAGTTCCGGAAAAGCGCACGAGGATGCCGCCATCCTCGACAAAACGCGCGAGGTTGTCATGCGCCTGACCCGCCACCATGCCGGCATCGGCAAGGATCATGATCGCCACATGATCATCGAGAAGGGAGCGTATGGGATCGGCGGTTGCGGGTTTTGCCTCGCGGACGTCCGCGAACGGGGAAAGCGCCTTCGTGAGATAATAGCTTGGCGCGAGCAGAGGCTGCGAGACGTCCGCCGTTTCGCCGCTGACGAGGCCTATCCGGCGGCGGCGCCAGCGCTCGTCCAAAAGAAAAACTGCCCCGGCCGAATGTTCGCCTGCGATCTCCAAACGGGCGATGTCGTTGCGCAGTTCGACGGGAAGCTCGAAGCTGGCTTGCGTCTCGTTTCCCGCGCCAAAACCGAACGGCGCATCGCCGAGCGCGAGCCCCTTGCGGTCGAGCGCGCGGACGACCCCCCGCTCGGGGCCGGAAGGAGCCGCGCAGAGCACCCGCACGTCGAAGCGGCCGGTTTGGTTTTGCACGCCCGCGAGCGCGCGAACGGGTGTTCGATCCGTGACAACAGTGAGTTCGCCGGACACAGCCGCAAGCTTGCCCGCGAACTCCCGCGCGTGGCCGCGCTCGAGTCCATCGGCGATCCAAACAATCGCCGGTTTTTTTTGCTGGGCGGCGGCATATTTTTCGATCGCGGAAAAAACCGGCAGCCGATCGGGCACAAACGGCACGGGCTTGAGCGCCCGCAGGCGATTGAGCGCCTTGGCCGCGTCTAGGGGCACTATGTCGCGGCCCGACTCCGATGTTGCCACGACGGCGGCGAGCCGCGCGTTCTGCTCCGCCGCCGCGATTCGGCGCGCGGCAGCGGCGATTCTGCGGTCCCAGCCCGGTGCCGCCGGCCAGCCGTCGTCCAACACGATGACCAGAGACCCCTCGCGCGCCGATGCCGGGGGCAGCGGATTCAGCACCGGTCCGGCCATCGCGAAAATGAGCAAGGCCGTGATCGCAAGACGCAATAGCAACAGCCACAATGGCGTGCGCGACGCGGTCTCGTCCCTCGGGCGGAGACCCAGAATGAGCCGCAGCGGCGGAAACGGCACGAGCGCCGGACGCGGCGGCGTGATGCGCAGAAGAAAATACAAAACCGGCAGGACCGCGAGCGAGGCGAGGACAAACGGAAAAGCGAAAGTGAGCGGAAGGCCTGGCATCAGTTGGCGGCTCCTTGCAGGGCATGCGGAGCGGAGCCGGCATTGGCATCGAGTTGGACCCGCAAGGCGAGAAGCGCCGCGGTGGCCGGCCTGTCGGTCCGGTGCACCATCAAGCTCCACCCCCGGGTCCGCGCCGCGGCGCCAATAGTCTCGCGATGAAGGCCGAGACGGCGGATGTACTCTTGGCGGAATGTTTCCGCTTGGCCCGCGCGCAACCTCGCCTTCGAATCGACATCGATGAATTCGGTATTGCCCGAGAAAGGAAAAGTCTCTTCGACGGGATCGGCGATCATCACGAGATGGCCGCGTGCCCCGCTCGCGGAGATGCCCTCGATCATGGCCGCGATCCGCGCCGGATCGGCGAGAAAGTCGCCAATCAAAATGGCCTTCGCGGCGCGCGGCAAGTTCACGGCCGCGGGGAGCTCCTCCGCAGCGTAACCGGCGGCAGCTTCCTCGGCCAGCAATACTTCCGCCAACCGCTCAATGATATTTCGGGGCGCGAGAGCGGGCGTTAGGCCAAGTAGTCCTACCCGTTCGCCGCCGCGCACGAGAAGTTCGGCGCAAGCGAGGCCCAGCACGAGCGCGCGGTCGATTTTCGGCTGCAACGCGAGATCGGACGCAAACCACATGGAAGGAGAGCGATCGATCCAGATGAAAACCGTGTGCGCCGCTTCCCATTCGCGTTCACGAACATATAGGCGTTCGTCCTTGGCGGAGCGTCGCCAGTCGATACGGCCCGCGGCCTCGCCCGCGACGAAGGGACGAAATTGCCAAAAAGTCTCCCCATCGCCGGCGCGCCTTCGGCCATGAACGCCATGCAAGACGCTGGCCGCAACCTCTTTTGCCGCGACAACGAGGCGAGGGAGACGGGCCGCCATTTCGAGCGCATGATTCTGATGGCGGTCCGCGAGGCGGCTGGCTTTTTCTTCCAGAAGCCTGACCGAGGGCATCGTTCAGCCGAGCCGCTTGGCCAGCCGGGCGACGAGATCGCTGACCGTCTCGCCCTCGGCCCGGGCGGCAAAGGTGAGCGCCATGCGATGCTTGAGCACCGGAACGGCGAGGGCCACGACATCGTCGAGGGAAGGCGAAAGCCGCCCGCCAAGGAGCGCGCGCGCGCGGGTCGCGAGCATCAAGGCTTGAGCCGCACGTGGCCCGGGACCCCAGGCGATATGCCGGGTGACCGCCGGATCGCCCTCGCCGGGGCGGGCCATACGGACGACGTCGAGAATGGCTTCGATCACACGTTCCCCCACCGGAAGCCGGCGAACCAGCCTCTGCGTCGCGATAAGATCGCAGGCGCTCATCGCGGATTTTGGCTCCGCGCTGGCGTCGCCGGTCGTCTCGATGAGGATCTTCCGTTCGGCCGCGCGATCGGGGTAAGCCACATCGATTTGCATGAGAAAGCGATCGAGCTGGGCCTCGGGCAGGGGGTATGTGCCCTCTTGCTCCAGCGGATTTTGGGTGGCCAGCACGTGAAAGGGGCGCGGCAGGTCGTGCCGTTCGCCGGCGACCGAGACGTGATATTCCTGCATCGCCTGGAGCAGCGCCGACTGGGTTCTGGGGCTCGCCCGGTTGATTTCGTCGGCCATCAGCAATTGGGCAAATATGGGTCCCCGCACGAAACGAAAACTGCGGCGCCGGTCGGAAGTTTCTTCCAAAACTTCGGAACCGAGAATATCGGCGGGCATCAAATCAGGCGTGAACTGGACACGGCGCGTCTGCAAGCCGAGAACAACGCCAAGGGTCTCGACGAGCTTGGTTTTGGCGAGGCCGGGCACGCCGACGAGCAAGCCGTGCCCGCCTGAAAGAAGCGTGATCAAGGCTTGCTCGACAACATTCGTCTGACCGAAAATGATGGCCTCGATTGAACTCCGCGCCGCCGTGACCCGCTCAAGCGCGGCCTCGGCGGACCGCGTCACGGCGGCTTCGAGCGTGGCCGTCATTGCTTCCGGCATGGATGGTTTGACCTTTTGCCTTGTTGCCTGAACGAACCGGCGCCTCTCGCCCCGCCGTTCACGTGGCAATAGCGCGCATTACGATCATCGCTGTACAACCGGCGACGCGAACGATCAAAACTTTTCGATGCTGGCATGGCAATGGGGCAAAGATTATGGCCGAAGAGTTTATTGCCGGGCGCGGAAACAAGCCCGCGCCAGGCGCCGGCAGCGCGGCGTTGAATATCGAAGCCTTGGCCGCGGCAATGTGCTCCCCGGAATCCTGCGATGACGCGACGGAAGCCGCGGGCGGACCGGCGCAACGGGTGCTCCCCCCGGTCGAGCAATGGAATCCGCCGTTTTGCGGCGATATCGACATGAAGATTGCGCGCGACGGCACCTGGTTTTATGGCGGCACGCCGATCCGAAGGCCCGCGCTCGTCCGGCTTTTCTCGACGATTTTGCGCAAAGACACTGAAGGATATGTTCTCGTCACGCCGGTCGAAAAAGTCGGAATAATGGTCGAGGACGCGCCTTTTCTTGCGGTGGAAATGACGGTTGCGCGGCATGGAGCGGACCAGGTGTTGGGGTTCTTGACCAACGTTGGGGATTGGGTCGAGGCGGGCGCAGACCATCCGATTCGTTTCGAAAGAGGCACCTTTGATGGCATCAAACCCTATGTCCATATGCGCGGCGGTCTGTGGGCGCTCCTCGCCCGCGCCTTGGTTCTCGATCTCGTGGAACTCGGCGAAATGGGCGAGCATGACGGCGCGCACTGGTTTGGCGTCGCCTCGGCCGGCAGTTTCTTTCCAATCGCGAATGCCGATGAGGTCGAGAGTGCCGATATTAATACGTGTATAAATATGGGAACATACAAGCGGCATAGTTGAGTAGGGATACCACAAAAACTTACCGCTTCCCGGCGTCCCGGTCGCGTTAGTAGAATCCAAGGAGAGCCTCGATGACGCAAGATAAGTTGACGCATCATAAACTTTCGCACGGCGCCTGGGTTTTCGTGGGTGACGGTCAGAAGGCCCTGTTTCTGATCAACGAGGGGGACGAGAAGTTTCCTAATCTGCGGCGTCTCGCAGTCTGGGAACAAGCGGACCCGCCATCTCGTGAACAGGGAACCGACGCGCCAGGGCGCGTTTATTCTAGCGTTGGCGAGGTTCACAGCGCGGTCGAGGGGACGGACTGGCACGAACTCGAAAAGGAACGTTTCGCCATATCGATCGCCGATCGCATCAATAAGGCTGCCTTATCCAATACGTTCGACCAAATCCTCATCGTGGCCCCGCCGAAGATTCTCGGCGATCTGCGGCGCGAGTTTGCCAAGGCAACCGAAGCTAGGATCATCGCCGAAATCGCCAAGGATCTCACCAATCATACGATCGCGGAAATCGAGCGTTTGTTGACGGCAGAGCGAAGCCAGCGGTAACTGCGAAAGAGCGTTGGGCCCGGTCTTGAATTTTCGCTCTTCGAGGAGGAATTTGTGGATGGCTCGCAGCATAAAGCACGAACGCCGGTTGCTCGGCGCGGATGAACTGACCCTCGTGGAAAAAACCCACCATCCGGCATTGGGGCTTCTACCGGATCAGGATTTGGCGGAGCTGCGCAAGCTCGTGCGCGAACGGCGCGATCGCGCGCAAGATATTGCCGCTCGCCAGCGCCGGGAGCTGCGCGGCAAGGCCGCGCCCAAGGGCGCGCGCGCCGCGACAGACGATGGCGGCACGCGGGAAAAGCGCGACCTGCTTGCGGCGGCCATGCAAAGGTTGAACAAGGAAGTGTCGCGCCGCGAGGCCAAAGCCGCCCGCCAGGCTTTGATCGACGGGGCCAAGCGTGCCCTCGAACTTCGCCGGGCTGCCGACGCAAACACCACGCGGCCCTCCGCGGGCCGCACGGCCCACGAAGGGATTATTCCAAAAAGCACTCCCGCGTACACCTTACGCCATCCGGCCAAGGCTGGCGCGATCAGCCAGCACAATAAGAACATGCAGGCCAAGCGCGATTCGCGCTAGGCGCGTCAATCGCCGTTGACATTTGCTACCCCCCTAAAAATTTGGCGAGCCCTCGTTCAAGGGGGGAAGTTCAAAAGGATGCGCCGGTCCCCTGTGTGCCGTCAATGATGACCTGCTCGAAACAGCACTGGCACTTCGAATGACAATCCCTCATCCGCGATGACGGCGGGAGGAGCGGGAACAGGGTTGGCTCTCTTCATCATGGCAAGCGCTGCTTCGTCAAAAACTGAATGCCCGGATGAGCGCTTCACGTGATAGTCAACGACTTGGCCGCGGCGGTCGAGCGTAAATCCGAGACTGACTTCGGCGGTGCGCCGCTGGACGCTGGCGGGATAGCGCTTGTGGCGGTTGAAATGTGCCATTAGCGCCTTCTGCCACGTAAGTTTCGCCACCTGCGCGGCTTTGTCGGCTCCGTGGGCTGGGGCGGCAGGTTTGGGCGCTTCCTGCGTTGCCTCCGATTTCGGTAGCGCGGTCGCTTCGGAAGCGCTCGACTCGGAGGAAAGGGCTGACTTAGCCTGCGGCGTAAGCAAGGTTTTTTCGATTGGCTTGCCGGATTTTTCACCGCGCGTGAATTCGGCATCCTCGCCTTCGGTGCGGGTGATTTCTGGCTGATCGCTCTCCTTTTCCTCGGGTGACGTAACGGCGGGCGAGGCGGCCGCCGCCTCATCGGCGACCGGACCTGGCTGGACATCCGGCGCATCAATCACGTGCGGGGCAGCCGGCGCAAGCGAGATTTCGATGGCGGCCGCGCCGGTTTCGTTACTCTCAGGTTCCGGACTCACCGCCAGCAGCGCAGCCGCCACGCCAAGATGTAGCGATGCGGCTAGTCCCGCGGCGAGGCCCCACAACCTGCCGTCAATGGCGGATTGGCGAAGCGCCGCGGCACTCACTTGGCGCCGCCCGCGTCGAGCGCCATGAGGGCGACCTTCAAATAGCCTCCTGCGCGCAATGTTTCGAGGACGCTCATCATTTCGCCATAGGAGACCGCGCTGTCGGCGCGAAGGAATATTCGCTTGTGCTTGTCCCCGCCGAGTGCGTCGAGCGAAGCGACAAGCTCCTTGCGTTTTACCGGAACCTCGCCGAGTACCAGGGCGAGATCGGCCTGAATGGTCACATAGACAGGCTTATCAGGCTTTTCATTTGGCGCGGCGTTCGAAGCAGGGAGATCGACCGGAAGATCAACGGTCGCAAGGGGCGCGGCCACCATGAAGATGATGAGCAAGACCAGCACCACGTCAATGAATGGCGTGACGTTGATCTCGTGGATTTCCACAAGACCATTCCTCTGATTCCCAAGACGCGCGGCCACGTTATTCCGCCGCTTGTAACTTATTATCGGCATGCGCGCCGCGATCGAGATCACGCGAAAGGACGCGCAGCAACTCGCCAGACAAATTTGATACGAGTTCGAGATAAGCGCCCGTCGAGCGCGCCAAATGATTATAGAACAAGACGGCCGGGATCGCCGCGAAGAGGCCAACCGCCGTCGCGAGCAAGGCTTCGGCAATTCCTGGCGCAACAACGGCGAGGTTGGTTGTCTGTGCTCTTGAAATGCCGATGAACCCGTTCATGATGCCCCATACGGTGCCGAACAGCCCAACGAATGGTCCTGTCGATCCTACGGAGGCGAGGAGGCCAGTGCCGCGGCCTATCGATTGGCCTTCCGCGCGTTCGATCTCGGCAAAGCTCGACGCAACGCGCTCCTTGACGCTCGCCGCGTTGATCGAGTCCGATGAAAGCCGCAATTCGCGCGCGGCTTCGGCAACGAGCGCACTGGCGATAGAAGAACTCCGGCCAAGCGCAAGTCTCGCCTGGGCCAGTCCGCGCGCTTCCGAGAGCTGGCCGATCGCGATCCTCGCACTGCGCGCCGCGCGTGAGATTTCGATGCTCTTCGCAATCAATACTGTCCAGGTGGCGAATGAAGCAAAGAGAAGCCCGGCGATCACCGCTTTCACGACAATGTCCGAGCCGAGAAACATGCTCCACAAGGACAAGTCGCGAGGCCTTTGGAGGGCGGCACCGAGCATTTGCGATGTGAGGCCACTTGAGTCCGTCTGCGCCCATGCGAAACACGGCAAAGCCAAAAAAGCCAAGCCCAGAACCGGCCGCCACGCAATCAAACGTTTCATGCCTTAAGACCATTACCGTCGACACGGCGCCTTGAGAGACCGGAGGGTTATCCTGAACGTTTGTTCCGGTGGACTCCAATCGAGCGGCCAAGCCAAAGTGCGAGTTCCATGGGGGTCCGATATAGGTTAGCCAGGCAACAGCGTCAATTATCGAGCCAGAAGATTGGAAGCGTTACAAAGAACACACTGCAGGTAGCGGGACTGAGCACAATGCTTACCCGTGGAGGGATCTAGAATAGTACTAGACAGCCTACCACCAGCCGCCGGAATTTTAGGGTTTCTTTCTCGGCACTCTTAGTCAGAACCTTGCCGTAAGCGTCACGAAGGCGGAGCGCGGGGCGCCGGGAGAGATGTTGTTGTTGTTGTGCGCCGAAATGAAATACTTCGCGCCGAGGATGTTTTCGACATTTAGCTGGCCAAAGAAATTTTCGCTGAATTTGAGGAACAGGGCGCCATCGACCCGCGCATAGCCAGGGACGATCACCGCGTTGTCGAGCGCGGGGAAGAACTTGGCATTGTACACCACGCCCGCGCCGACTCCGAGATACGGCGTCATGTCGTATCTGTTCCAGAACGAAAACGTGTCTAGGGGAACGGAGGGGACGACGTTGCCAATCGCGCGTTGATCTTGTTGATCTTGAGTGCTCACGATGCGGGCGTCCTGATGGCCGTACCCCAAGGCGGCCTCCCATTCGCCGGTGACATTGCCGACGAGCCCAATCTCTCCACCCTTCGTGCGCGTGTTCGCGGGAACATTGTTGAGAGGCCCTACCGTGACCAGCTGATTCGTGCGATCAAGCTGGTAGAGGGCGCCGGTGAACAAGAGACGCGGCAAGAGCTGCGCCTTGAATCCTATCTCCCCATTCTCGAATCCCTGCGGCGCCAGCTTCGCGGTGTTGACATTCAGCACGTTGAATTGATCGCCGGCCTGCGGCAGGAAGGCGCGCGAATAGCTACCGTAAAGCGACAACTGCTCGATGGGCTTCACCACCACGCCAAAGCGCGGCGACCACACATTGTCGACGCGATGCAATCTCTGCGAGGTCAGGAACTCAACGAAACTGAGATCGAAACTGTCGAACCTCACGCCAGCGAGGACATCGAGATATTTGGTAATCTCGATCTGGTCCTGGATATACCCTGCGGCAAGGTTAAGATCCGTGTGGCGCCTGCGGTTCGGCGTTACGAAAAACACCGGATTGAAGACCGTTGGCATCGAGAACGGCGTGAAGATCTTCTGCGGGCCAGTGATGGGATCGTTCCAACGCGAAAGGTCGCGGAAGTCATCTGTCTTCTGAATGCCGGCCTCTCCGCCCGCAAGCAAGGTGTGCCTGATTTCGGGCGTCATTGCGAATCGATAGGTGAGGTCGGTCTGGTTAAAGATATTCTGCCGCGGATTGGAGCTTACATAGCCGTCGAGCCTGACGTCGCCCGCCGCGCTCACGGGACTATCCGCGAAAGTGTTTTGGTAGCGCTTCTCATAATTGGCGTAGGAGGTGATGTTGCGGATCTTAAGGCCGAAGTCCGTCGTCTGCTCGATTGCCACTGTTGCCCGGTTGAGATCGATCTTCGAATAATTCGCAACCGGATTGCCGAAGAATGCCTCGATTGGCGCGGGTGACGGAAAGCCGGGCGCGACGGGGAGGCCATCGACCAAGATTCCGCCGATTGATGGCATGCCGCGATCGGCCGTGCGGCGGTCCCTAAAATGCTCATAGGCGAACATGATCGCCGTGCTGTCGGTCGGCAGCCATGTGAAGGCCGGGTTCACGCCGTAACGTTCGAGCCTGAAGAAATCGCGGAAGCTGTAGGACTGCTCGTAGAGCATGTTGATCCGGGCAGCGAATCTGTCCGAGACGGCCTGCCCCGCGTCGACCGTGAGGCGCTTGCGGCCAAAGCCGCCAGTGCTGAACTGGCCCTGGCGGATCGTCGCGCCATCGGCTTTCTTGGTCACTCGATTGACCACGCCGCCGCCGCCTCCGCGCCCAAAGACCGCGGCGCTTGGGCCCTTCAGCACCTCGACCGCCTGGATATTATAAAGATCGCGAAAATATTGCGCGTCGTCGCGAACGCCGTCGAGAAAGAAATCGGCGGTCGTGTCCTGGCCGCGGATGGTGATTTGGTCGCGGTTGCCTTCGCCCTGCGCGACCGTCACGCCGGGGACATAGGTGAGCGCCTGATCTAGGCTGATACTGTTTCGATCCTTTAACAATTGTTGCGTGAGGATCGTGATCGACTGCGGAATATCCTGAAGCGGGGTGTTCGTCTTGGTCGCGGTCGATGTTCCCTTCGCGGTATAGCCCTGCACCCCGCTTGGTCCGTTGCCGAATGGCTCGCCCCGTGCTGCGCCCGCCCATTGCGCGGCCTCGGCCTGTGAGGCCGGTTCCGCCGTTGGCGATGGCACTGCAGCCGGCGATGGTGGCGCATGTACCCGGCCAGCGGCGACTCGACGGCTTGCGCGCGGCTTGGCCGCGGTTCGAGCCGGCTTTGGCCGAATGACGGGACGCGGCTTTTCTTGCGGGGCTTCGACGGTCACGCGAGGCAGAGATTTTTCCTCGGCTCGTATTTGCGCTATGCCAGCGCCCGTTGCAAGAACCGCCGCTGCCCCCAAGACCTTCACTGCCGTCCCGGACACTTTCCGAACAATCTCCCGCATCGTGTCGCAGGGAGAATCGAAAGAAAACGCAGACTTGATGTTGGACATCCGCCCAGCCCCCTCCAATGAATTGTTGTGTATGTATCATGTACATGCAGGGCACGAGTCAACTAATTCCTAGTACATTTTAATAGTTCTAAGTCTCCTATTTCCTTCTCCTAAATTAGAATAATAAAAAATTATACATGGCCAACTAGGATATATTTTGCCAAAGCGCGGCGGCGGGTAATGCGGCACTCAAAAAGATTTATGCTTACTGTTGCTTTTCCGCCACTAAGGTGCGCGGCGCCGGGCAGATCCGAGTCGGCTGGCCGCGGCGCCGCCAAAATTCGAGTAGGCTCAAAGTACTCGCGCGTTGCACTCCGCACCGGAACTCAGGCACTTGAAGCGACAATGTATCGGTGTTTCTCTGTCGCCTGTGCATCAGGCTGCAAATGGATCAATATTCGCGTCAAATCCGGATTCAAACGTTTGCGGCGGGGCGCTATTTTAGGCGAAGATTGATGCAAGGTACTGGCCGGCGCAAAGGCGCTCGCCTGCTCCGAAACCTCGTCCCTCACAATCATCCATCGAGCCTGGCTATGCGTGCCGGATGCAGCCGCAAGCGCCGCCGCGACAGGCGGGATTCCTTGAACGACCCGAGGATTTTTGCTTTACCAATGGTCAGGGCGCCGCGCGGACGCTAATATTGACGAGAACCATGGCACGCACCGGGCGGAGCGGCGCATGGCGATCTGGACCATGCCGCACAAAGACGGCACCAGGAGAGAGCACAATGGTGGCCTTGCGGGAGGAGTTGAATTTGTGCGCGCCGCGGCTTTGCCGTTATGCTCGCGCGCTCGCTAGCGGTCAGCCGCAGCCCAGCGAGATCGCCGACGAAATTGTCCACGCGGCTTTGCTGCGGACATGGGAAGCCGGAGCCGCCTTGCGGCTGACCGGAATTAACCTCCATCTCCACCTCTATACGCTGGTCACGGAATGGCATCGCGACAAGTTGGCAGCCGGAAGGATGGGCGGCAAGGCTCATTTGGAGAAGGAAAATTTCTCCACGGGCGGGCTGCGCGCCGCCGGGACTCTGCCGATTCCGGCTTCGCCTCTCGACAGATTCGCGGCTGCGATCTTTGCCCTCGCACTCGAAGAACGAGAGGCTTTGCTGCTTGTCGTGCTTGAAGGGTTCAGCTACGCGCAGGCCGCGCGAATTCTGAAAATTTCGCGAACCGCGCTTATCATGCGTTTAATGTCCGCGCGCGCCGCGCTGAGCGAAACTCCGTCGCGTCCGGCCAAGACGCGCCCTTCCTATTTGCGGGTGGTGAAATGAGCGTGGTGAAATGAGAACGTCATGCGCGGACACGGTCCCCCTGTAAGCGAAGCGGAATTGCACGGCCTTGTCGATGGCGATCTCGATAGCGGCCGGCGCGAAGCCGTTCAGCTGTATCTTGCGGCTTCGCCAGAGGATGCGGCAAGGGTCGAAACATGGCGTTGGCAGAATGAAACGATCAGGGCCGCTTTCGCGCCGGTCGATCAAGGGCTGCTGCCTTGGTCCTTGCCGCTTGCTCCCGGCGCCGGGGGAGTGACGGCGACGGAGCACGCCGGCCTCGGACCAGCCGAAGCGGGCGCCTCCCGTGCTTGGCGGGAGCGTTGGTTCGCGCGGCTGATCGGGCTTTCCTTCGCGAGCGGAGCGCTGTTTGCGGCGAGCGCCGCCTATCTTGCAGGCGGGGCGAACGCGCCGGACGCCGGACCGCCTTCCGCGGCGGCTGGGACTTTTGTCGCGCGGGCAAAGTCGGCGCTCAAGGCATTCGTGCCGCCATCTGGAGCGGTGCGCCTTTCGCCACAGGGGGAGGGGCCGGGGCAAGACGCGGCGGCTCCAATATTGCCGAATCTTTTGGCCGGCGGTCTAAAACTTGCCGGGGTGCGCGCCGCGCCTGGCGATCATGGCCAAATGCTGTGCCTGATTTACGCGCGGCCGGAGGCGGCGAATTTCGCGCTCTGCGCCGAAACGGCTGGCGACGCGGGCGAGAGCGCCCCGCGAGTGTCCGGTAGTTTTCCTTCGGCTACGATCACCTGGCGGCAGAAGAGGGCCAATTATGCCCTCACGGGCGCACTTCCCGAGTCAGAACTTCGCGCCTTGGCGGACACCGCGCGCACGGAGGTCGCGGCCTTCGATGGGCGGTAGGTTACGCGCATCACCAGGCCGCGGCTTGCCCCCCGGCGCGCGGCCGATCCTACCAAAACGCTTCTGAAACTTTTCGGGCGCTGGCTCAAGACTTCAGTTCCCAGCGCCCCGTTGCGCCCTGCTGCCAATAGGTTGCCGCAAAGCCCAAATCCTTCAGCACTTTCCCTTGGGCGCGCGCGCGCAGAATTTCGT
>JBQTKC010000293.1:0-19656 GCA_052386575.1 Beijerinckiaceae bacterium | reverse complement strand
GTGATCGAGGGCATGAGCACCGAGGAAACCGCGAATCTCCTCGGTCTTCAGCTGGATACGGTGAAGACCCGGCTGCACCGCGCGCGCCGGCTCGTGCGCGATGAACTCGACAAGCAAATCGGCCCCGTGCTCATGGACGCGTTTCCGTTCGCCGGCAGGCGCTGCGAGCGCATGACCAACGCCGTGCTGCAACGGCTCGCCATTGTCGAATAGTTTCCGGGAACATTTCCGCTCTCCGGGCATCTAACCGGCGTCAACTCATCAAGACAAGGGGCGCTAAAAATGAAACCAAACCGGAAGAATATCGTGGCGTTAGCCCTAGGACTTGCCGCTATGCTGACGATTGGGGGAGTCGCTTCATTAGCTGCCCAGAACGCGGCCCGCAAACCCCACGCCGCCGGGGAGCCGAACCGGCAGGAGGTTTTGATGCTCTATGATCTCTTCAAGACCGCGATAGTCCTGATTGATTCCCTTTATGTGAAAAAGCCTTCTGACTTTCCCGCCGCCACCACGGCCAAGGAGCTGTTCGCCGCGCTGAAGAAAAACGGGTGGTACGATGTCCGCTTACTGGGGCTTACCGATGTGATAGGGGACCCGGATGATGTGCCGCGTGACGCTTTCGAACAGACCGCCGCGAAGAAGTTGCTGGCGGGCGGCAATTCATACGAGGAGGTCGTCGAAACGGGTGGAAAGCGCACCCTGCGCGTTGCAACAGGCATACCCGTAGTCTCGGACAGCTGCCTTATGTGCCACGCGAATTTCAAGGGAAACAAGGGGAATATTGGGGCATTATCCTACACGGTGCCAGTGATCGAGTAATCCGTTGAGCTCACCTTTGTACCGGTAAAGCCGGTATCGACACCTCGGGCGCCATTCGAGCGTCCGTGGCAAAAGCGCTGAAATTCAAACTGGGCCTAGCGACCGGGCCCAGGTGACGGCGCCCCGCGCATACTATATAGGAAAGGAAGGTTTGGCGAACGAGATCTGGCAAAATGCCAGGCGAAACTCCCGGACAACCGTCCGTCCGGTGCTCTTTGTCATTTGGAGCAACACCTAGGACGCTCATTCGAACTTTAATGGAGGCGCCACATGGATGCCGTGGTTAAGTCCTTGCTTGAACGTCCGCAACCCCAGCCCATCGGTTCACCGCTCGTCCGCCCAACGCGGGAGGAGGCCGAGGCGGCCGTACAAGTTCTCTTGCGCTGGACCGGCGACGATCCCTCGCGCGAGGGTCTGCGCGACACGCCAAAACGGGTGGTCAAGGCTTTTGAAGAATTTTTTTCCGGCTATCAGGAAGACGCGGCGAGCGTGCTCTCCCGTGTCTTCGAGGAAGTCCAAGGCTATGACGATTTGGTTCTCGTCCGCGATATCCCGTTTTCATCGCACTGCGAGCATCACATGGTGCCTTTCTTCGGCATGGCGCATGTCGCCTATTATCCATCCGAGGTAGGCGTTGTCGGTCTGTCAAAGCTAGCCCGCCTCGTCGATGTCTTCGCCAAGCGCCTGCAGACGCAAGAGTCGTTGACCGCCGAGATCGTCGGCGCGATCGACCGGTATCTGCGCCCGCGCGGCTGCGCCACGATGCTCGAAGCCCAGCACCTGTGCATGTCCATGCGCGGCGTTCGCAAGCACGGCGCGGAAACCGTCACTACGCAATTCACCGGCATCTTCCGCGACGATCCCGCCGAGCAGATCCGGTTCTTGACAATGCTGCGCGGCGGCAAGTGAGCGCCGTATCTTTGCCGGGGAAAAGCACCAAAATTCCCTGGCGGAGTCCGGGCAGGGAGTTGATGATTGGGCGAGTTTTCAGCACGAGGGAACTTCGATTTGCCAATCTTGCCCTCTCCATCTCCCGGTCCCGGCGCGAGCCAGGCCGGGAGGAACGAACTGGAAGAAGGAATTGCGTTCACGCCGCGCTTCGATGCCGATGGGCTGATCGCCTGCGTAACGAAGGACGCGAGCGACGGGCAGATCCTCATGCTCGCCTATATGAATGCGGAAGCGTTGCGGCTTACCCTGGAGACCGGCGTGGCGCATTATTGGTCGCGCTCACGTCTCATGCTCTGGCGCAAGGGCGACACGTCGGGCCAGGTTCAAAAAGTCACGGAAATCCGGACTGATTGCGACCAGGACGCCCTGCTTTTGACCGTCGAACCTGGCGGCAACGGCGGCGCCTGCCACACCGGCCGGCGCTCCTGCTTCTACCGCAAGGTCGCGGCCGGCGGCGACAAAGCCAAGCTTGTATTCGACTGAGGCGATTCCGATTTTATACGAAAGGACTTGGGCGGGGGCCGACGTTGGTTTTTAATGCGAATGTCTTTCCTATGGTTGGCGAAGATTCCCGCGCCGCCTCCATCAAACCCGCGTGTTCGCTGTGAACACCTATCCCCTTAAGGCGTTCTTTACGGGAAGTGGAACAGACTGGAGCAAGATAAGATGTTCATGGCGAAAGCAAACAATGCGCCTGCCGGGCCGCCAAGCCATGAGCTTTCGCCGCAAGAAACTGATGCGAGGATCGGACAATTGAACGAGACGTGGCCGTTTTACCGTAAGAAGTTTTACGGCGCGGGCGCTAAGGAACGTGCCGAAAACATCGCCGCTGCTCGCTGGCCGGTAATTGGTATCGCGCTTGGCGCGGGCGGCGCGCGCGGCTGGTCGCACATCGGCGTCTTACTCGAACTCAACGCACAGGGGATTTATCCGGACATTGTCGCCGGCACGTCGATCGGAGCCCTGGTCGGCGGAGCCTATGCCGCCGGCAAGCTCGAGGAGATCGAAAATTTCGCCCGCGGCCTGACAAGGAAGCGTGTCATAAGCCTTATGGACCTGTCGTTTTCGGGAGTGAGCTTCCTCGGCGGCGAACGGCTGCGGCGCGCGCTCGAACACGAATTCTCAGGTCTAAGCTTCGAGGATCTCGATAAAAAATTCGCCGCTGTCGCGACCGAAATCGGCACGGGCCATGAAATTTGGTTGACCAAAGGCAATGTCGCCAATGCCATTCGCGCCTCATATGCCATGCCCGGGATTTTCGAACCGGTGAAGATCAATGGGCGCTGGCTGTTCGATGGCGCGCTGGTCAACCCCATCCCCGTCACGCTCTGCCGCACGCTTGGCGCCGAGGTTGTCATCGCCGTCAATCTTGTCGGCGATACGACATTTCGCGGTACGATCATCGACGATCGTATTTCGATAGAGCGGGCGCCCGACGAGTATGACTTGGGCACGCCCGAAGCGGGACCGTCGCTCGGTGCACGCATTTTAGGCGGGATGGGCGGCAATCTGCGCCGGCTTTTCGGCAAACGTGAGGACGGAGCGCCGGGAATAGGGATCGCGATGATGGATGCGTTCAACATCGCGCAAGGCAGGATTTCGCGTTCGCGCCTGGCTGGAGACCCGCCCGACGTTCTCGTCAACGCGCGGCTCGGCACGGTCGGCCTCTTCGATTTTCATCGCGCCGACGAACTTATCGCGATCGGCCGTGAGGCGACTCGACGCGTCATTCACGACATTGCCAAAGACGTCGCGATGACTCGCTCGGAGAGTGCAATCTCGCCGCGCTGAATTTGGCGTTCTTGGCTCACGCGGTCGCGATATATTCGCGCATCGCCTGATATTCGTGTTCGATTTGCTCGAGCCGGTATTTGACCGCGTCGCCGATCGAGACAATGCCGGCCAGTTTCCCGTCCACGACGACCGGAAGATGGCGGCAGCGCCGGACGGTCATTTTTTCCATCGCGGCATGAACGCATTCGTCCTCGTCCGTTGTCACGACCGGCGCGGTCATATGTCTTGCGACTGCGTCGTTGAGCGCGGCCGCGCCCCCCGTGCCAACCGCATGAAGGATGTCGCGTTCCGATAGCATCCCGATGACGCGGCCTTGCGCGTCGACGACCACGGCGGCGCCAATTTTCCGCGCCGTCAAAAGCGCGGCAGCCTCGGTCAAAGTCCGATGCGGCTCTGTGGTGACGACGTCCCTTCCCTTGGCCGCGAGAATGCGTGCAACAGTCATCGTTGCCTCCCCGAATAAAGTTCTGACTATCTATTAACCGTCTACGGTGCGTCCCTTCGAATTTCGCAATGCTTGGACACGAGCTCATAGACCATGATCGCTCAACTTTTTGGGCTTATGGCCGGGCGTAGCGCCTGATTGCCTTGGTAGAATGTACCCATTTTGCAACCCGCGCAACATCTCCGTGCGGCCTTTTGTTAGTCTCGCCTGGCTTCACGCCGCGCCGACGGAGATTGCTGGCTTAAGCGCCGCGATCGCCTCCGCCCAAACAGTCACCGCTGCGGGATAGAGAAGGCTCCGGCCGCCGCAGCCGCGGCCTGGCTCCTCCAGTTGGAAGCGGCGCTTCGCCGCCGTGGCCAACGCCGGCTGGTCCCGTGCGATCATGCCATGCACGATTGATGGCGAGAATGATCATTTCTCGTGCCCATTGGCATCGCGGGCGTCGTAGAGCCAATCGTAACGGGCGAGCATTTTTTGCGGGCCGAGCATGCGCAAAACCAGATCGCGGAGAAGCGCCGCGGGACCGGCAAGATGGTAAATCTTGGCCTGCCCGCGTGACTCGTTTTGCACCCGCGTGGCCCGCGCATGCCTCGCCTCTTGATAAGCGCGGAGACTGGTTTCGACATTTTGGCCGATATTTTGGCCGCGTGCTAAAAATTTGCCCAAGGCGCCAGCGTCCTCGATGGCCTGGCCGGCGCCCTGGGCCAAAAATGGCAGCATCGGATGCGCCGCATCGCCGGCAAGCGCCACGCGCCCCGCTGTCCAATTTGCGATCGGATTGCAATCGAAAAGTGGCCACTTGCGCCAATCGGGAGCGGCGCGCAACAAATCCCGCGCGGCTTCGTCCCATCCAGAAAAGCGCGCTCCGAGAAAGTTCCCGTCTCCAGGGCTCCGCCACAAATCCGCTTCACCAGGGCGGAAATCCTCGTCAACAATCGCGACGACATTGATGACCGCGCCGCCGCGCAAGGGATAATGGACGAGATGCGCCTTCCGCCCGAGCCAAAGGGTTGCTTCGTCGCGCCGCATTGCGGGCGGGACGCGGGCGGCATCGACCGTGGCGCGCCAGGCAGTCTGGCCCGAAAACCCTGCGCTATCGGCGCCGAGACTTTGCCGCACGAAGGAGCGCACTCCGTCGGCGCCGATCAGGCAATCGCCCGCTGCTTTCAAGCGGACCTCGCCCTGCTCGATGGCAATCGCGACGGAGTCTTTGCCGGATGCAAAGCCCGCGACAGCGGCTCCGGTTAAGAGTCTGATCCCCGGTTCGCGCGCGATGGCTTCCAAGAGTGTGCGCTGGAGATCGGCGCGGTGGACGACAAGATAGGGCGCTCCCCAGCGCCGCTCGGCCTCATCGAGCGGCATGAGCGCGAGGGTCGCGCCATCCCGTGCGCGGCGGATTCTAATCGCGGCCGGGCGAAGAGCTAAGGGGATTAGGCGTTCGATCACCCCGAGCCTTCGCAGAATCGCGCTGGCGTTCGGCGAGAGCTGCAGGCCTGCCCCAGCCTCGTCAAGAACTTTCGCTTTTTCGTAGAGGCTCACCCGCCAGCCTGCCTGCGCCAGGGTTAACGCCGTGCAAAGCCCGGCGATCCCGGCTCCGGCGATCACCGCATGCGGCGGGCTCATCGCGGCAGCTCAGGCAGGTTCTATCGCTGGCTTTTCCCCGGAGTCGGAGTCGCGGCCTGGCTGAAAAGCGCACTCCGGCGGATCGCACCCTCCAACAAGATTCGCGTCATAAACAAAGTGCGTCGAGCAATAAGGGCAGATCGCGTCGTTGCTGTCGCCCATGTCGATAAAAATATGCGGATGGTCGAAGGGAGGCAAAGCGCCGACGCACATGAATTCCTTGGCGCCCACCCGCACTTGCGAAACGCCCGGCTGGTTTTGAAAGTGCGGTGTGCTATGGGTGGCCATGATTTGTCCTAGTCGCGGAAGGGGAAACGCGCGCAGCATAAGCGGCTGGGCAAGGTTTGGATAGCCCATGGGTGGCGCGGAGGCGGACCCAGCGCCATGGGCCGCGGGAGGCGACAAATGAGCAGCGCGCCGCCGGCCTGGTTTACGCGCGGCATCGGCCATGTTTGGCTGCCCTACACACAGATGAAGACGGCGGGGGACCCGCTTCCCGTCGCGCGCACGCAAGGAAGCCGCATTTGTCTCGCCGACGGGCGCGAGCTCATCGACGGGATCGCGAGCTGGTGGACCGCCTGCCACGGCTACAACCACCCGCATATTCGCGCGGCGGTTTTGGAGCAGCTCGGCCTTATGCCGCACATCATGTTCGGCGGGCTCGCGCACGAGCCGGCATACAATCTGGCGCGGCGGCTCGCGGGCTTGCTTCCGGAAGGGCTTACCCAAGTATTTTTCTGCGACAGCGGCTCGGTCGCGGTTGAGGTCGCGATGAAGATGACTGTGCAGTTCTGGCTGAATAGTGGCGTTACACAGCGTAACCGCTTTCTTGCGTTCAAGGGCGGCTATCACGGCGACACCTTTGCGGCGATGTCGGTCTGCGACCCCGAGGAAGGTATGCACGGCCTCTTCGCCAAAGTCTTGCCGCAACAAATCATCGCCGGGCTTCCGGCCAATGCTCCTGCCGCGCAGACTTTCGACGCTTTGCTAGAGCGTCACGCACAAGAACTTGCCGGGATTATTGTCGAGCCCTTGGTACAAGGCGCGGGCGGCATGTTGTTCCACGATGCGAAAGTGCTGCAACATTTGCGGGCGGCGGCCAACCGGCACGGCCTCCTCCTGATATTTGACGAGATCTTTACCGGCTTTGGCCGCACCGGAACGATGTTCGCCTGCGAGGCGGCGGGTGTCAGCCCAGACATTATCACTCTGTCGAAGGCGCTGACTGGCGGGACCATGGGGCTTGGCGCGACAATTACCACGAAAAGAGTGTTCGAGCCGTTCCTGTCGGACGCGCCAAACCATGCGCTGATGCATGGCCCGACTTTCATGGCCAATCCTCTCGCTTGCGCTGCCGCCAATGCCTCGCTTGATCTTTTCGCGCGCGAACCGCGGCTTGAGCAAGTCGCGGCCATCGAAGCGGCTCTTACCCAAGGTCTCGAACCCGCGCGGAATTTTCCGCATGTGCGCGATGTGCGCGTAAAGGGCGCGATCGGCGTCGTCGAACTCGATCGGATCGATGATCCCGGCGCGTTGAGGCGCAGATTTATCGAAGTGGGCGTGTTCGTGCGGCCTGTCCTTAATAGCGTCTATCTGACCCCTGCGTTTACAATTGGCGAAGAAGATCTTGCGCGCCTCACCGGCGCGGTCATCTCGGTTCTTGAACAGTGGACGCGGCTTTAGAGCGTCGTTGAAAGGTATTCTCACGCATCTGCTTCTTCTGGAGTCTGGAGCTTGCCCTGCCGCAGCGCGCGGGCCTTCATCATCACGAAAAAGACGGGAATCAAAATCAGCACGTGTATCGTCGAGGTGATCATGCCTCCGATAATTGGCGCGGCGATCGGTTTCATCACGTCCGACCCCACACCAGTCTCCCACAGGATCGGCACAAGGCTCGCCAGAACTGCCGCGACCGTCATCAGTTTGGGGCGCAAGCGCTGGACGGCGCCCTCGATGGCGGCCTGCTCGATATCGGCGCGCCGCAAGGTAGACCCTGTGGCAAGCTTCCGGTCGAGCGCTTCATGCAAATAGACGACCATCACCACGCCCGTCTCGACCGCGATCCCAAATAACGCGATGTAGCCGACCCAGACCGCGACACTGAAGTTGTAGCCAAGGTACCACTGGAGAAGAAGGCCTCCAGTCATCGCATAGAGCGTCGGAAAGATCAGAATGAGTGCTTCGGTCACGGAACGGAACACCATATAGAGCAGCAGAAAAATCGTAACGAAGACGACCGGCAGCACGATCTTCAGCCGCTCCTTGGCGCGCAGTTCGAATTCATACTGGCCGGACCACTTCAGGCTGTAGCCGGCCGGCAGTTGGAGCTTCTCGTGGAGGAGTTTGTCAGCCCGGGAGACGAAGCCGCCATAGTCCCTTGTGCTTAGATCCAGGTACACGTAGCCGGTGAGCGCCGCATCCTCGTCCCGGATCATGGCAGGCCCCTTCGAAAACGAAATCTTGGCGAGTTCGCCGAGCGGCACCTGCGCGTTGGACGGCGTCGCAATTACAACCCGCTCGAGCTTATGAATGTCGTCGCGAAAATCGATCGCATAGCGGACGGAGATTGGATAGCGTTCGCGGCCCTCGATGTTCTCGGCGATATTCTCGCCGCCGATACCGGAGGTGATCGCGCGCTGCACATCGCCAACGGTCAATCCATAGCGCGCCGCTTCCGCCCGATTCACTTCCACGTTGATATAGAATCCCTGGGCGACGCGCTCGGCAAAGACCGATCTCATCTCTGGCATCGCGCCGAGAATCTGTTGAATTTTCGTGCCTAAGGCCTCGATGCCATCGAGGGTCGGGCCTTGAATCTTGATGCCGACCGGTGTCTTGATTCCAGTGAGCTCCATGTCGAGACGATTCGCGATCGGCATGGTCCACGTGTTGGTCAACCCCGGGAACTGCAGTTTGGCATCCATTTCCGAGATCAGCTTCTCATAGGTCATCCCCGGACGCCATTCGTTGCGGGGTTTGAGCATCACCGTGGTGTCGTACATGTCGAGGGGGGCATTGTCGGTCGCGCTGTCGGACCGGCCGATGGTGCCGAACACGGTTGCCACCTCGGGGAAGGAGCGAAGAACTTGATCCTGCTGCTGCAGCAGCTGCGTCGCCTGGCCGATCGAAATTCCCGGGAGCGCCGTGGGCATGTACAGAGACGCCCCCTCATAGAGGGGCGGCATGAACTGACTCCCAAGCTTGAAGGCAAGAGGAGCCGTCACAACCAGAAAGAGGAGATTGAGCAGGACAGTCGTTTTCGGAAATCGAAGGCAAAGTTTTAGGATGGGCAGATAGGCCGCCTCCGTAACCCGCGACACAAGGTTGTTCGACTCCGGCCGCAGCCGGCCGCGAATGAACAAAAGCATCAACGGCGGTACCAATGTAATGGCGAGCAGCGACGAAAAGCCCACGGCAAAAGTCTTGGTCCAGGCGAGAGGCCGGAACATGCGTCCCTCCTGTGCTTCGAGCAAGAAGACCGGAAGGAACGAGACGACGATAATCAAAAGCGAGAAGAAGAGCGCCGGTCCGACCTGCTTGGCCGCATCCAGAAGAATTCGCCGTCGTTCGCGGGAAGAAATGCTGCGCTCCGGTTTATCGCCAGCGTTCGCGTGCTGCGCTTCGGACAGATGCCGGTAGCCGTTTTCCACCATCACAATCGCCGCGTCGACCAGTACCCCGATGGCCAGCGCCAACCCGCCGAGAGACATTATGTTCGAGCTCACCTGCAGGTAGTACATCGGAATGAACGATGCGGCCACGGCGATGGGCAGGGTTAAGATCGGAATGAGGGCGGAGCGGAAGTGAAAAAGGAAGATGATGATCACGAGGCTGACAATGACCGCTTCCTCGATCAGGATGCGCTCGAGGGTGCCGATTGAGGCTTGGATCAGCCCGGACCGGTCGTAACCAGAGACGATTTCCACTCCTGGTGGTAGCGATCCGGAAATTTCGGCGAGCTTCTTCTTGACGCCGGACGTCACATTCAGCGCGTTCATACCGTCGCGCATGATCACGATGCCCGCGACGGTCTCCCCTTCGCCGTTCCACTCCGCCACGCCGCGGCGGATATCCGGCCCGAACGCCACCGTTCCGAGGTCCCGGACCAGGACGGGCGTGCCATTCTTGCTGGCGACGGGCACCATTTCCAGATCGGAGAGCGACCGCAGATAGCCGAGGCCCCGGACCATGTATTCGGCGCCTCTAAACTCAAGCAACCGTCCGCCCACCTCGTTGGTGCTGTCGCGGACCTTGTCGATCACCGTCGAGAGCGGAATGTTAAAGGCACGGAGCTTGTCGGGATCCAGCCGAACCTGATACTGCCGGACAAAACCGCCGATGCTCGCGACTTCCGCTACCCCCGGCACCGACTCAAGCTGATAGCGGAGGAACCAATCCTGGAGGCTGCGCAAGTCGGCGAGACTGTAGCGATGGTTGTGATCGAGGATGAGATATTCATACACCCAGCCTGCGCCGGTGGCGTCGGGACCGATCACAGGTTTGGCCGCAGCGGGGAGGCGGCCTGAGATCTGCTGGAGATATTCGAGCACGCGCGAACGCGCCCAATAGAGATCGGTGCCGTCCTCGAAAACAACGAACACATAGGAATCGCCGAACATGGTCTGGGCGCGCACGGCCTTCACCTTCGGCGCGGCGAGCAGGGCGGTCACGATCGGGTAGGTAACTTGATCCTCGATGACATTGGGCGGCTCATTCCACACCGTATGAATAATCACCTGCACATCGGAGATGTCGGGTAAGGCATCCAGCGGAATCCGGCGCATGCTCCAGATGCCGGCCAACACCAGGAGAAGCGTTCCGGTGAAGACCAGGAAGCTGTTCCGCGCGCACAAATCGATCCAGCGGGAGAGCACTTACATGCTTCCTTCCACGGCCACGGAGAACTGTTTTTGTGTGATGGTCTGACCGGCCTTGGTTGCCAGGACGGTAACTTTCCAGGTCCCGCCCATCTGCACTTCTCCCGGTCCCTCGTAAATGCCGCCGCCCTTTTCGCCGAGCGTGGCTACGCTACGCATGGCGGCCATGCCCATCGCCGGCATGGCGGGCATGAAGAACGTTACGGTTACCTGAGCACCGGTGATTGCCGCTCCGTCGGCGCCGGCGAGCTTGACGCGGAAATTGTTGCTTCCCTTACGCGGCGTCGACGGGTCTGACGCATAGTCGAGGGTTGCCGCTTGCGGCGCATTCATGGCGGCGGCGGCGCCCGCGCCGGGAGGCGGTGGCGCAAACGACCCCAACGCGGCTTGGAGCTGGCTCTCGGAATCGATCAGAAAATTGGCCGAGGTGACAATCCGCTCGCCAGCTTCGAGGCCTTTCAACACGACGACATCGTCGCCGGCCCGAGCGCCGGCCACGATATCCCGGGGCTCAAAGTACCCGCCGCCGCGGTCCACGAATGCGATCTGACGCGTGCCGGACTGAAATACTCCGGAAGCTGGAATCGCGAGCTGATCTCCAAGAGGCAAGCTGAGATGAACATTGACGAACATTCCGAGCGAAAGCTTTAATTCCGGATTGGGAATCTCCAAGCGCGCACGGGCCCGGCGCATGTCCTGATCCACTTCCGGCCAAATGAAACTCACGCGAGCCGGGAAGGTCTCTCCCGGATAGGCGTTCACAGTGACCGACGCCGGATCTCCCACCTTCACCCGGCCGATATCGTTCTGGAAAAGCTGAGCGTAGACCCAGACGGTCGACAAATCCGCCACCGAGTACAACTTCGTGCCCGGTTGCACATACATATTCGGATAGGCCTTCCTCTCGATGATGAACCCGGACACCGGCGAATCAATCTCGATCTCGCTCTCAATCTTGCCGGTCTTCTTCAAGCGGGTGATCTCCCGCTCCGGGATTTGCAACGCATTCAATCTCGCGGCTGACGCATCCACCAGCGATTGCCATCCGGCGTGTTTCGACTCACCCTTGCCTTGCGCCAGAAGCTCCTTGGCCACCAAGTACTCCTGCTCAGACGTGACCAACTCCGGGCTGTAGATGGTCAGAAGCGGCTCGCCCCGCCGCACCTGTTTATAGGTTGCGTCGGCGTAGACCTTCCGAACCCAGCCAGAGAAGCGCACTTGCACGTCCGAAATCCGCGTTTCGTCCGCCTCGACGTTTCCGGCGGTGCGGATCTCGTCGCGGACCGGGCGAAATTCGACAATGCCGGTCTTCACACCGATGCTCTGCATCCGTTGCGGAGTAAGCGTGACCGGCACCAGGCCCGGTTCGGAGGGCGGCGCCCGGGCCTCCGGCGCGGCCTCCGGATTTGCCATGCCAGCCGTGCTCTCGGGAGGGGATGGCATTGCTTTCAACGTCGGTGCTCCTGGGTCGCCGCTGAAGCGGCCGAGATAATATCCGGCGAGCCCTGCCGCGATGACGCCCGCCAGGATGGTGGCCGAGCGAGTTGTTTTTGAGCGGCTCACAACTCGCCTCCAATCAAACGTTCGATCGCGGCGAGCACCGTTTGCTCGTCCAATTGTAGCTGGAGCAGCTTGAGTTCGAGATCGTGGACCCGGTGCTGCGCGTCGAGCGCGGTGGCGAGATCGCCGCGCCCCTGGGCATAGTCCGCAGTGATCGCGTTGAGCGCCGCCCGTGCTTCGGGGAGGGCTTTGCGGGCGACCAAAGCATCGGCGTTCCGAGCCGCTTTGAGGCGCGCGCGCGCTTCGCCAAGCGCACTCTGGATTTCGAGTAGCGCTGCCTCGTAGCGTTGCTGGGCCGCGCCCAGCTGGGCGGCCGCCGCCTGTTGCTCCGGGGCTTCCTTGCCCCAAGGCAGCGGGATGTTGAGACCGACCGTGGCCGCAATTCCCGGCGGGCGGTTGTTGGTCTGGATCAATGGCCCGGCCCCGACCGTCAGGTCGGGATACCAGGCTTTCTCCGCCAGGGTGGTGCGCGCTCGCGCCGCGTCAACCTCGGCGCCGCTCGCGGCAAGCGAAGGGCTGCCGCCGCGGGCACGATCGACGAGCGAGGCGATCGCGAGATCCGCCGCGGGCACGCGCCGGAGCCGCAAGGGTTCGGCTAACGGCGCGCTGGCGGGGCGCGCGAGCAGTGCGTTGAGCACTTCACGCGTGGCCGCGTGATCGCCTTCGAGGCGGGCGGCTTCGATCTCCCCCGCCGTCTCCTCGCCGAGTGCCTTGATGACCGCCGCCTGATCACCTTGTCCAGCCGCATAGCGCGCCTCGGCGGCGGCACGCATGCCGCGCGTCACCGCGATCACCTCGCGGTTTACGGCAAGGGCGCGGCTGGCCACGTAATATTGGGCGAAGGCGACCTTGATCCGTTCGTCGAGGGCGTCGCGCGCGGCCTGTTCGCGCCCTCGTGCGGCATCCAAATCCGCCAGCGCCGCCTCCCGGCGCAAGCTGAGCTTTCCCCAGAGAGGGATCGCCTGCGTTACCGTAATCGCGTGGCCGCTGTAGACATTGGGGTTGCGGTTATACCAATACATGTCCGAGATCGTTGGATCGTCGAGCGCATCGGCGCCGGCGGCCTTGGCCGCGGCGGTCGCTGTATCCAGCGCCGCCGCGCGTAACGCCGGGTTGAGCTGCCGCCCCACCGCGAGCAAGCTGTCCACCGTCGCGCCCAGTGGCGCGGATCGTGACGCGGCAGACTTAGGGGTGCCGCTAACCCTCACCGGCTTGCCCGCGGGCTTCTGATCCTCGGCCGCCGCGGCAACGGTGATCGTCGTGAACACGACGCAACCCACGGCCAACAGCGATATTGGGCGCAGATTGAATCGGAACTCGCGCCAGCTCATCGCCACCGCCGACGCGTAGATGATCGGCGGCAAGACCAGAAGCAGTACCGCTTGGTGAGCAAGTTCCACGGCCGGCAGGCCCGGGACGAAGGCCAGAACCACCCCGGTCAGCACCAAAAGAATGGCCGCCGGAATCTTGAGCCGGTTTGCGGCGACCGCAACCGCCGCAACCACGCCCAGCAGCAATACCAGAATCTGGATTGTCGAAATCATCCGCTGTCCTGCCTATGATGATGGCGAAATGCGAACCGAAGTCAATTTGCGTGTTGCGCCGGGAAATGGCCGGCTGGTCCGTTCCCCACGGGAGACCGGCACTGCGGGCGGTTTTGAGGTATGGACGCGCGCGCGCCAAATGTGACCGAAACAAAGCTCACACCACCTTCGCTGAGATTAGGATCGCATTCGAGGCACCGCGCTGAGGCATTGCAGCCAAGTCCGGTAACGCATCACGGCCGGGGGCGAGGATCGATCTGCACGGTAGCTGTCATCCCGGCCACAAGGACCACGCCCTCTGGCACCTCATCGATGTGAATGCGCACCGGAATGCGCTGGGCAAGGCGAACCCAGGTGAAGATCGGGTTGACCGTGGCAAGCCCCTGCTGATTGGCTTGCGCGTTCGGGATGTTGATGCCGCGCGCGATGCTGTCGACATGGCCACGAAGGATTTGGCTATACCCCATGAGCTTGATCTCGGCCGGATCGCCTTCGTGTATCGAGCCGAGATTGACCTCCTCGAAATAGCCATCAACCCAAAACGAATCGGCGTCGACGAGGGAGACTATGTTCTCCCCGACATTCGCATAGTCGCCGAGCTGCGCGAGCAAGTTGGTCACCCAACCGTTGACCGGAGAGCGAACCTCGGTGCGCTCGAGGTTGACCCGCGCCTGGTCCAGGTTGGCCACGGCTTGCTGATATTGGGCTTGGGCGACAACCGCGTTCGTCGCATAGATCTGCTGTTGCTCCACAGTGACCGCCAGTTGGGTCAGCTTCTGCCGGCGTTGTGACTCGATCTCTGCGTTCTGGGAATTGGCCTCGGCCTGCTTCACCGCCGCCTCGGCACGGCTGACAGCGATTGTGTAGTCCCTCGGGTCGATCACCATCAACAAGTCGCCTTTGTGCACGAACTGGTTGTCGGCGACCGGGAACTTAACGATTCGCCCGGCGACCTCGGGTGCCATCGTGACGACATAGACACGCACGGTTCCATCGCGCGTCCAGGGTGTCCCCATGTAGGCGTCCCACATCGCCCAACCGAGCGGCACGGCAAACGCCACCGTCACCAAAGTGATCAAAACTGGAATGATCTTTGGGCGCGGCCAGTCCTTATGGCGGGCGGGCGGCTCGGGGGACCAGGCGACATCGCGTTGCGTTGCCGTCTTGCCGCCTTTCGCTTCGGCATGAGTATCGTCCATGGCGAGCTTACCGCGCGATGATAATCGTAATCGACGAAAGCACGATCATATAAACGGCAAAAACGAACAGAGCCGGATGCCAGACATAACGCAACAAGCCGAAACGGCTCGCAACCCGGCGTAGCGTGATCGTGACGAGCCAGGCCGCGACCATCATCAATGACATTGGCGCGACATAGACACCAAACAGGTCGACCTCCGCGTACTTCACCCGGGCCCTCCTGCGTCGAAGTACGCGGCATGCTCACCGAGCGCCTCCGAGATTGCAAGGATATTCCCGCGCGCCTGGAGAGCAAGCGGGGCCTCTGACCCGGCGCCGGGGAGAGTGGCGAAGCGGTCATCGAGTTGGGCAAGCCGTGCGGTCGCGATCGCGCTGTTTCCTTGCGCAAAAGGTGCGAGCGCCGCGTCGAGGTCCGAGTCCAGTCCTAGCCGGGAGACGATTTGGCGGAGATGAATGATCTCGTTGCCCACGGTAAGCGCCGTCATTAGCTGCGCGCGCTGCAACGGCTCGGCCGCATCGGGCACAACCGCGAGCCGGCCGTATATGCGGCCCTCCCAATCCTCGGCTGTCCACGGACCGTGACCCGTTGCGAGGCGGTGCAGATCGCGCAAGGTTAGTCCCAGCAGCCGGCGAGTCCGGAACGCCGGTGACAAAGGCGGCATCAACCGAAAGGAAAGCGCCGCGGCGCCGGTGCCCGCGACGATCGCCAGCGCCCTGTTGTAAAAAAGTAGAGTATCGTAGCTCATTTCGTTCGCGGGCGCGAGCAGCGGCACGAAATAGGCCGCCAGGTAGGTAAACATCGCTTTTTGCGTTGGAGCCATGAGTGGACGGGCCATCAGAGCGCCGGCGGGCACCAAGTAAAGACCTATGGCAATGCTGAAGGCCTCGAAGGTCTCTAGCCCCGGCAGCACCACAAAATTGACTATCGCCGCCGGAACGACGGCAAGGGTGGTGCCGGCCATGAAACCCAAGGCGCTTGCGTAGGCCTGGTCGGCTCGCGGCGCAAACAGGACTACCCCAATCGCAGCGAAGGTAATGGCCAAGGCACCGTTCGGCCATTCGGTCGCGATCCAGAAAAGCGCGACGATGCCGATCGCGACGAACGCGCGCCCCGCATTGACGAGAGAAGGCAGCCAATCGGGCACGCGGAGCCGGAAACCATGGCGGCGAGGAGTGGGACTGACAGGAGCGGCGACAAGCAGCGCCATCCCGTTGAGTGCATCCGAAATCCCGGCCATCACCTTGGCCGTGTGGTCGGCGAGCAGCCGTACCGCTGGCGTGCCGGCGGGCAGTGCGCTCAGCGTCCGCACCGCAACTTCACAGGCCCGGCGCTGGCGGACGGGGTCGGCCATCCAGCCCGCCGCCACGCCGTGCTCCGCCGATCGCAGCTCCTGCGGAATGCTTTGCAGGACGGCATTGGCTTCCTGGCGAGCTGTGTCGTCCGGCAGCCGCGCCAGCGTCACCGCAACCGTGCGCCAGCCGACCTGGGCGGCGAACAAACCATCCACGGCTCTTTGCAACACCGTCGAGTGGTAACGGAGTTGGGAGGATTCTCCTTTCGCCACGTCGATGACCGGGTCGAGCGCGATGATCCGCCGGACCAGCTCGCGCCGGGCGGGCCGCGTCTCCGGCATCCCCGGCCCGGCCAACGCCAGCATGCCAGTAAACCGGCCCGTGATTTCGGCTGATAGGGCCGCGAATAATGCCGCGAGCCGGCGGCGGGCGCCGCCGAAATCGGTCCCTGCGAGCACGGCGCCGGCACAAACGATCCCGAGGCAGATCTCGTTGGCGCGGAAAACCGCGAGCAGGAAGACCGCATCGGCATTCGGGCCGCCCGTCGCGCCGAGTACGTCGGCCGCGATGATCGCGGCCGTGTAGCCAGCGAGCCCCGCGGCATAGGACGCGTAGTTATGCAGAAGCGTGGCGACGAAAGCGCATGCGGCGGCCCACAGCGCCAGCGCCACGAGAAACGGGGCGCGGTCCTGCGGGAACCATGCAGTCAGAACCACGATCGCGACGGCGCCAACACATGTGCCGACCATGCGGTACCATCCTTTGCGCAGCGAAGCACCAAGTTGCGGCTGACAGACGATCGCGGCTGTAGTGCCGGCCCAAAAGGGATTGTCAAGCTCGAGCCAGAACGCGACGTAGAGCGCGAGACAGACCGAGGCCCATAGACGCAGACCGAAGAGCAGCAGCGGACCGGCGGACCGTAGCGCACTCGCCACCCTCGGGGCAGCGAGCCATCCGTTTTGCGGCGATCCTGGTGCCAAAGGCGCGGCCTCCTTCAGAGTCAGGCCTTCGCCGTTCGCGATGGGCGTGATCACCGATGCCTTGTCATACACTCTCGACATGAGCCGGAAAAATCTGCAGGTTGGCCGAATGCGCGGCTTAGTCAAGCCGCGTTGGTATATGACAGTGGTTGTCTGCCGCCTACAAGTCGCGATGTCCCCCTCAAAACCGCCGTTTGACTCGATCCGCGATCTCATCGCCTCCATGCCTGCAGCCTCGGAGGCGTGCCGGGAAGCGGTCCGCGCGCGCCAGGCGGAGTTGACCAAACCACTGGGGTCGCTCGGGCGGCTCGAGGAAATCGCCGCCTTTCTGGCCGCTTGGCAGGGGAAGCGCGAGCCCTCGATCGACAAACCTCTCGTCGCGGTCTTCGCCGGCAATCATGGCGTAGTGGAAAAAGGCGTGTCGGCCTATCCGGCCTCGGTTACCCGCGCCATGGTCGACAATTTTCGCGCTGGCGGCGCCGCGATCAATCAGATTTGAGCGGCCCACGGGCTCGGCCTAAAAGATTTCTATCTGGCGCTCGATATTCCGGCGAAGGACATTACCGAGGCCCCAGCCCTGGAGGAAAAGGATGCCGCCGCGACGTTCGCATTCGGGATGGAAGCCATCGCCGGAAAAATCGATCTTTTGTGCCTCGGCGAAATGGGCATCGGAAACACGACGATCGCGGCCGCCATCTATAATGGACTCTACGGCGGAGCGGCGGCCGATTGGGTTGGGCGCGGCACGTGCATCGACGATCGCGGCTTAGCACGAAAAATCGCCGCGGTGGAGGCGGCTGTCGCACGCCACAGGGCGCATATTTCCGATCCGCTTGAGGTGATGCGCCGCCTCGGCGGGCGCGAGATCGCGGCGATCGCCGGCGCGATTGTCGCGGCGCGCATGGAGCGAATTCCGGTGATCCTCGATGGGTATGTGGTTTGTTCCGCCGCCGCGATACTTCATGCGCAGGATCCCCGTGCGCTTGACCATTGCATGGCGGCCCATGTTTCGGCCGAACGCGGGCACGCGGATGTGTTGCGGCGGCTCGGCAAAAAACCGCTGCTCGATCTTGGGCTCAGGCTCGGCGAAGGCACCGGCGCCGCCTTGGCGTTCGGGATTATTAAGGCGGCGACAGCCTGCCACGCCGGCATGGCGACGTTTGCGGAAGCCAAGGTCGCGGGCATGCAAGAACATTGAAATGCGTGGATGCCGCACGCACTACGCTTGCTGCATTGGGGCTTTGTACCGGCGGCGCAGCCACGCGTTGACCAGCACAAAAGCGGCGCCCGCCACTCCGTCCCAGGTGTGGAAGTCAGGCCAGCTCACACGCAGCCAGGCGGCAAGATCAGCGTCAGAGCCAACGAGGTCGCCGGCGATCCAGCCGAGCAAACCCACGCCGGCCCAAACGAGGATGGGAAAACGGTTGAGCAGCGCGAGCACGAGCGTCGAGCCAAAGACGAGGAGCGGGATCGACAGTCCGAGGCCGAGAACAATCAATAGCATCGATCCCTTCGCCGCGGCGGCGATCGCGACGACGTTGTCGAGCGACATCACCGCATCGGCCACGGCGACGCTGCGCATGGCGGACCACACTGTATTGGCGGACTTGATCTCTTTTTCAGGCTCTTCCTCGGCGGCGAGCTTGATCCCGATCCACAAAAGGAGAAGGCCGCCCACTATCTTCACGAAGGGCAGTTCCAGCAATTCAACAATAAAAACAGTGAAGATGACGCGCAAGACGACCGCCGCTCCGGCGCCGAGAATGACGCCCCACCTCCGTTGTCTCTTGGGCAAAGAACGGCACGCAAGCGCAATGACCACGGCATTGTCGCCCGAGAGTATAATATTGATCCAGATAATCCGGAGAAGCGGGAGCCAAAACGTCGTGACCGTGTCCATGGCTTGGAGCTAGGGCATGGAACGTGCGCGGTCAACCCGTGACCGCCCGTTGCCTCGATGAGATAAAATCCCCTCCAGTGGGGACCATCACCGCCCCACGTCATATCTATATCCTTGGGTTCCTAACGCCCTCTTGGCCGAAGGCTTGGCGGTCATGGCGGCGTGGGATTTTGCTTACAAGTCCCAGGACGTGACAAACGAAAAACTCGCGCTATTTATTCCATCGCGAAACAACCAATAAGCATGAGCGCGGTCGGATCCCATGCCGGACGAAGCGGAGATCGAACTAAAATTCCTGTTCGCGGAGAGAGACGCAACCAAAGTCATGGACCTGGTCGCGGCGGCCTCGGGTGATCGGCCCGCAACCCATCAGCACCTTCGCACGATTTATTTCGATACGCCAGATCAGGACATTTGGAACCACGGGTTCTCTTTGCGGGTCCGGGCGAGCGGGGATAATCATGTTCAGACCGTCAAGCGGACGGCATCGTCCGGCATCCAAAGAGACGAATGGGAAGCGCAAACCGGCCGGCCCGAGCTCGATCTCGGGCTTGTCAAAAATACCCCCCACCCGCGACACGGCGGCAATCCTTACATTCGCCGCGCTATAAGACCCGCCGTCGAAATGGAGGTTGAACGCACGTCCGTCATGCTCGAAGTCGGCGCTGGC